>NZ_CACVSS010000021.1:0-30338 GCF_902756765.1 uncultured Succinivibrio sp.
CGGACAGAATGATGCCATCAAATCGGACGATGTTTTCGGTGGTACAAAGATTGATGAGAGCCGATTTGGTCATATTGAACCAGAACCATTCGGTGCAGGCCTTCTGAACGGTGACCGCTTCAATCCATCAAATATGAACGCCAGTGGTGTTACTCCACATAGAACCGTAAATTCCATTTCTCCTTTTGATGAAGCCAGACTGCATCCTTTTAACGCCCGTGGCAGTACCGCATCAAATACACCGAACCAGCCTACATTCAGCGGCTTTGGACAGGCTCAGAATATTGCAGCTTCGCTGCAGTCGCAGAAACCAGCCACAGAGAATAATCAGCTATCCCCAAAAATCAATGAGATTGAACAGTCACCTTTCCAGACATTCAGTCGTGAGGATACCTATGATTACTCAGCCTATATCAGAAAGTGCTGTGAAATGTCCGGTGCTACCGGATACTTTAAGGAAAGAGGGCTTAGCGACGAGGTTATTGAAAAATTCCGTCTTGGCTTTGATGATAACTACTATGCAGACGGTGATAATAACCCTGACTCCGTAATCTGGAAGGCTGCAATCATTCCTTACGGTACACATGGTTATGTGGCAAGAAATACGTTGCCTGCGGATTCACAGAACCGATTCAGAAAGAAAGGCTTTTTCAATATCTATAACAACGAGATTCTGGATCAGGAAGGAACCGTATTCATCACTGAAGGGGAAATGGATGCTCTTTCTCTTGAAACCCTAGGTATGCATGCGGTTGCATTGGGCGGAGTTGGAAACATACAGCAGCTTATGGACAAAATCCGCAGTGTCAGTGTAAAGCATCATTATTATATATGTCTTGATAATGATGCTGCAGGAGAAGAGGCTGCAAATAAGCTTGGATCACTGATGTTCCAGGCAGGACTGAGCTTCAACCGTATAAATCTTGCACATCCTTACAAAGATCTGAATGAGGCGCTGTGCAGAGATCGTGATACCTTATCTCAGAGACTTGCCTCTTTAGAGAAGATGCTGACGGTTAAGCTTGACGGTTTAAAGAGTACCGCACCAGCCTACAGATACATAAACAGCAGTGATGATCTCACCGCCATGAGATTCTCTCCATCTCTGTATTCTCTATGCGGACATCCAATGGTTTTAAGACGCATCTGTGCATCTCTGATGAAGAACAGCTCTAAGAAATGCATCTATGCTGCACTTAACTGCCAGAGAAACGCTTTAGAATCAATCATCAGAGCAAACACCCCAAATGATTCGGTATCTTTGGGAGATAACATCAGATTTATAGAATATACGAAGGAGACCCTAATCTCTCAGCTGATTACCGGTGTTGGTTCAATGATTATTCAGAGCAATACCGAGCTTGTGACCTTTGTGGATCTGACAGCCCTAACCGAACAGGAAGCAGCAGGACTTATCAGAAAGATAGAGGACGAAAACCAGGTTCTGAAGGTATCCATGATTTTACTGTGTAATCAGTCAGCCCGTGAAGCTGCCGAGGGTATATGCATTCAGAATCTGAATGTGGATATTTCCGAAGGCGGAGAGTTTACAGTAAAAACCATTAATGAGCAGGGACGACCAGCCTTCTTTGTCAAAACGAGTAACTTCTAGACATGCGTTTGAATGATGCACAGCAGGCGGCTGTTGATTATATCAGCGGCCCCTGTCTGGTTTTAGCAGGAGCCGGCTCTGGCAAAACCCGCGTAATTACCACCAAAATCGTAAAACTGATCCACAGTTACAATATTCCTCCTCAGAATATCTGTGCGGTTACTTTCACCAACAAAGCAGCCGCAGAAATGCGTGATCGTGTCAAGAAAGAGCTTGGTAATGAAATTGCATCAAAAATCACCATCTCAACCTTTCACTCTCTTGGTCTTACCATCCTCAAGAATGAATATCTGGAGATGGGGCTGTCAAAGAACTTTACCCTTTTCGATCAGTACGACTCTCTTAAGGTTATAAGAGACATCGTCAGAGAGAAATACCCTCAGATTCTGGTAGATAACTCCGAGAAGAATGTGGTTGAGGAAATCGCCTCAATGATCAGCAACTGGAAGACCAATCTTCAAAGACCTGAGGATATCGAGGATCGAACCGTCAGAGTAGAAATCTATGATGACTATCAGGAGTACTTAAAAGCCTGCAATGCTGCCGACTTTGAGGATCTGATCTTCAAGACCACACTGCTGCTCAGAGACAATGACAGGGTAAGGGAAAAATATACAAAACTCTTCAGATACGTACTGGTGGATGAGTATCAGGATACCAATGAGACACAGTATCAGCTTTTAAAATGTCTGACCTCTCACTATAAAACCTTTACCGTAGTGGGTGATGACGATCAGTCCATCTATGCCTGGAGAGGCGCAAGACCAGAAAACATCAAGGTCCTGGCCCACGAATTCCCCGATCTTAAGGTTATCAAGCTTGAGCAGAACTACCGTTCCACCATGCACATTCTTAACTGTGCCAATACCCTTATCTCCCACAATGAACATATCTTCAACAAGACTCTGTTCACCAATTCCTCAGAAGGAGAGAAGGTAAAGATCATGGAACTTAGAACTGAAGCAGACGAGGCTGACAGAGTTGTACAGCTGATTCTGGCCCATCAGTTCCGTAATCACACCGAGTGGAAGGATTATGCAGTGCTGTACCGCTCCAACGGTCAGTCCAAGATGCTTGAAAAGGCCTTTCATTCAGCAAGAATTCCCTGCTTTATCTCAGGTGGAACCAGTTTCTTTGAACAGGTGGAAATCAAGGATATGCTCAGCTGGTGCAGAGTAATCTGTAACCCTTTTGATGATATGGCACTGCTTCGAGTCATCAATGTACCTCGTCGCGGAATCGGAGCAGAGACCATTAACTATCTGTTTACCAAGGCAAAAGAGAGCGGAAAATCTCTATACGAAACCGCCCTGAATCCGAATATTGCCAATGACATGATCCCAAGACAGAAAAAATCCATGACAGAGTTTATGGTGCTTCTGACTAAAATGAGATCTCTCATACTGTCTAAAAAAGATCTTGAACTTGCCGAAAATCTTGTGGAGATCATCGGCTACAATGCTTACATCAAGGCCAATACAGAAAGTAAGATAGCTGTTGAAATCAAAACCAACAACATTAAACAGCTGATGACCTGGATTACTGATCTAATCCGAGGTAAAAAGAGCGGAGATACTCTTTCCTTTGTTGAGGCTGTAGATAGGCTTGGTCTGCGTGAGATGATGGATCGCAACAATGACGACCAGGATAATGATGCGGTGCAGATGATGACGCTGCACGCCTCAAAAGGACTTGAATTTCCTTATGTTTTTCTTGTTGGCATGGAAGAAGGCTGTCTGCCCCACAAGAATTCGCTGCCTTCCGATGAAAATCCTGATGTGGATAATGTGGATGAGGAAAGACGTCTTGCCTATGTAGGTATTACCCGAGCCAGAAAGGAGCTGACCATGCTCCTCGCCCGAGAAACCTCCTCACGCCGAGGCATTCCAACAGCCATATCTCCTAGCCGTTTCCTAAGAGAACTGCCTGCAGCTGATATTGATTACTATCCTTTAGGAGAAACTCCATCCATCTCCGAGGATCAGTACAAGAGTGATTTTGATGAGGCTCTGCGCCAGCTGGATGAAATACTATGAAGACTATTAATGTTGTTGCAGCCATTATCGTAAGTGAGGATAAAAGAATCTTTGCAACCCAGAGAGGCTACGGAGACTACAAAGGCTGGTGGGAGTTTCCCGGAGGAAAAATCGAGGAAGGAGAATCCCGTGAAGAAGCCTTAAAAAGAGAAATCATGGAAGAGCTAGCCTGTCCTATAAAGGTTGGGCAGTTTTTTGATGCCATTGAGTATGACTATCCTAAATTTCATCTGCATATGGACTGTTTTCTCTGTTCCCTGGACGGTGTGGAGCCTTCTCTTTTAGAACACATGTCCGCAAAATGGCTTAAGCTTTCAGAACTGTCCGAGGTCAAATGGCTTGAAGCCGATCTCTCCATTATAGAAAAGCTCAAAAACTCACTTTAAACAGATCTGAATCATATATCATACTGATTTTTATTCAAAAAAAAGGATGGAACCCTGCGATCCCATCCTAAGATATATTGAATTAATCTTTGTAATTCTGATGATTAGTTGTTGCCTACAGCAACAGTCTTCATGTCTGACATGTAAGCGCGCAGCTTGCGGCCAACAATCTCAATTGGGTGATTGCGGATTGCGTCATTAACCTTGATCAGCTCAACGTTATCAACGCAGTTGTCACCAGGAAGAGTCTCACCGAATACATCCAGCTTCTGACGGCTCATGAATTCCTTTAATAGAGGAATTGCAGCATTGGCGAACAGATAGTTGCCGTACTCAGCGGTATCAGAAATTACCACGTTCATCTCATATAGACGACGACGAGCAATGGTGTTGGCGATCAGAGGAAGCTCATGTAATGACTCATAGTAGGCTGACTCTGGGTAAATACCAGACTCGGTCATGGTCTCGAAAGCAAGTTCAATACCAGCCTTACAGAAAGCAACCATCAGAGTGCCCTTGTCGAAGTATTCCTGCTCAGAAATCTTCTCGTCACAGGCAGGAGCGTTCTCGAATGCACACTTAGCGTAGTTCTCTCTCCAGGTGTGAAGATTTACGTCATTGTTTGCCCAGTCTTCCATCATGATGCGGGAGAATTCACCGCTCTCGATGTCATCCATGTGCTTGCGGTATAAGGTCTTCATCAGAGCCTTTAATTCCTCAGCCAGGTGGAATGCCTTGATCTTTGCAGGATTTGACAGACGATCCATCATGTTGGTGATGCCGCCCTGCTTTAAAGCCTCACAGATGGTTTCCCAGCCGTACTGCAGAAGCTTGCAGGCATAAGCCTTGTCAGCACCTAAAGCTACAGCGTGGTCATAGCACAGAACTGTTGCAGCCTGAAGTACACCGCAAAGAATGGTCTGCTCGCCCATCAGGTCTGACTTAACCTCTGCTACGAATGAAGAACGCAGACAGCCTGCCTTGTGACCACCGGTACCAGCAGCCCAGGCCTTGGCATAATCCCAGCCTTCACCGTTTGGATCATTCTCTGGATGAACAGCCAGCAGAGTTGGAACACCGAAACCACGGCGGAACTCTTCACGAACCTCAGTACCAGGTGACTTAGGAGCAACCATAACTACGGTAATGTCCTTACGCACCTGCATGCCTAACTCAATCATATTGAAACCGTGTGAGTAACCTAAGCAGGCACCTGACTTCATTAAAGGCTGAACAGCGTTAACCACAGCCTCATGCTGCTTATCTGGAGTCAGATTGATTACAAGATCAGCGGTTGGGATCAGCTCATCATAGGTACCAACCTTGAAGCCATTCTCAGTTGCTCTCTTGAAGGATGCTCTCTTCTCATCAATAGCAGACTGACGTAATGCGTAGCTTACATCAAGACCGGAATCTCTTAAGTTCAAGCCCTGGTTTAAACCCTGAGCACCACAGCCGATGATTACAATCTTCTTACCTTTTAAGAAATTACAGCCATCAGCAAACTCACTGCGATCCATCAGCTCACAGCAGCCAAGCTGTGCTAACTTCTCGCGTAAATTCAATGTATTGAAATAATTGAAATTAGCCATGTTAAGACCTATACCATAGAAAAGAAAAAACTAAAAAAAACTAAACCTTGCGGTATATGCTTTTAATCATAGCAGAAATTTTATAAAATGGAATACGAATTATTTTATATTGCAATTTTTGCAATATAGGACAAGTTTCAGGAAGAAAATACAGTGATTGATTTAAAAGACGCAGCGGCATTCTTAAGGTTATGTGAGACCTCAAACCTAACCAGAACAGCAACTCTCTGTGAAGTGAGTCCTTCAACCCTAAGCAGAACTTTGAACAAACTTGAAGCAAAGCTTAACACCAAACTGTGCATCCGTGATAAGAAAGGAATCTTTATTACCGAAGCCGGTCACAAATTTGAAGAATTCGCCAGAAAGACGCTAAATGCCTATGCTGAGCTTGAGCATGATCTGAATGGAAATATGCAGACCGCCAGCGGTATTGTAAAAATTTTCTGCTCGGTTACAGCTTCATATCTGTTCATTCCAAGACTGCTAAATGAGCTGCATCTGACTGCACCTAATCTTGAGATCAAACTTGAAACCGGTGATCCTGCCGAAGCTCTTTTAAAGCTCGAAGATCCGGATACCGACTTTGTAATCAGCGCTCTGCCAAATGAAATTCCGGATAATATCCGCTATGTTGATCTGGTAACTTTCCCCCTGATTCTGATTGCACCAAAAAAGCCCCGTTATAACACTGAAAATGATCTGACATCAAACGATCTCTCTGGTGTTCCTTTTGTAATGCCTGAAAAAGGACAGCTACGCTATGAGGTGGAAAAATTCTTCCAGTCTCTCGAAGTTCCTCCACATATCTATTCAGAAATATCAGGTCATGAGGCTATAGTGTCAATCACAGCCTTAGGCTTTGGAATTTCCGTGGTTCCAAGACTTGTCTATGATATCTCTCCATTCAAGAATGATGTGGTGGTTATAAAGGAGCTGCCTTGGTCAAACTTCCGTGTGGCCCTGTGCTCTCTTAAGAATCGCGCCAAGAATCCAAACATCAAGATTGTGCATGATCTGGCAAGACGACTGGCCCCAAGTTTCAGTCCTGATCTGACCCGCCGCAGAACCGATCTTGGAATCATGTAGATGTCTTATGACAAAAACAATCCTCGTCGAAAAAACATCTGACGAGGAGAAATGATTAAGAAAAAATTCTAGGAAGAAAGATTCTACTGATACTTCAAGGTGATAACATAAAGCTTTCTTATGGCAGGATTGTCGGAAAGCAGACTGTTATGCAGATGCAGAACCTTTTTACGGAAGGACTCTGAATCAACTTTTATAAAGGATACCCCCATCTCTTCTGCCTGTTTAATCGCCTTTTTCACACGAGATTTCCATTCCCTGATTTCAACACGCTGAGCCTCCATGGCCGCAGCCTGAAATACAGCATAATCTTCAGGACTTAGAGAAGAGAGAAATTCTTCTGATCCTATCAGCATATCAGGGATCATCTGGTGCCCATCATAAGAGTAGTATTTGCAGATCTCTCCATGTCTCTGGTCTACCAAAGCCAGCTCATTGTTCTCCGCTCCATCAACAACACCTTTCTTTAAGGCTGGATAGACATCTTTAAAGGACATAACATAGTCGTTGGCTCCGAAGGCTTCCATCATCAGCCCTGTATTGCGACCAATCTGCACTCTGAAATTCCTGTCCTTAAGATCATCTACAGTTCTAATCGGGAAAGATGCATAGAAATTTCTAGTACCCGCAGTAAAAGCACTTAACGGTCTGAAAAATTTCCTTTTCTCCTGAGCCTGCAGTTCAGCAATCACCTCAGGATCACGTATGAATAGCTCATAGATCTCCTCTGATCTGAACAGATAAGGTACAGAAAAAATCGCATACTGCTTGGAAGAGTTCTCCAGCAGTGAGGCAGAGATTGCCATAAACTGTATGGAATTTAGTTTAACCAGAGAAAAAACCTGCTCGTTTGAACCGGCAAGACCGTTGGGATAAATCTGGATTTCATAGCGATCACCGATCTCATTTTCAATATAGTTTTTAAATACCAGAAAAGCTTTGTGCTGGGGATGTGTCTCCACATGGGTATGTGCAACGGTCACGGTTATTTTTGCATAGGCAGGAGCTGTCAATCCAAAGAGGAACAACATGACAGACAGAATAATCAATCTGCAAAGCTTCATAGAACAGACCTCTCTGTTTTTACTCCTTATATTAAAATTATAGTTGTTTACTTAAAAATACGTCTGCACAATCCGAGCAAATTCTTGCACAAAACCGCCATTTAATCATAAAAAATCAAAATACCGCTCCCTAGAAGCTTTTTTCTTGAAAACTCTGAATTGTATTCAGAAAATGCAAATGCAAAATCTGCTAGAATGGTGAACTGAAAAAAGATAGTAAATGGCGCCTGCCTCATAAAAAAATTCAAGAAAAACATATAAATGATTGATAGAGAATTAACTTACGTACCGCTTCATGTTCACTCCTGCTATTCCATCAATGACGGTCTGCAGAACGTGGGTGATATTGTAAAAAGAGCCTCAAAATTTCATATGCCGGCTATTGCTGTCACCGACTACAATAATATGGCGGGCTTTGTCAGATTCTATAACGCCTGTTACGGTGCCGGAATCAAACCAATCATGGGAGCAGATCTTCAGGTAAAGGAAAACACTAAACCAGGTGATCCTGAAAGAATCTTTACTGTTACCCTTCTGGCAACAAACCGTCAGGGTAAACAGAATCTATACGATATTCTCTCCGATGCATGGGTAAATACCGGCTCACCAGATATTACCGATGTGGTCTGCACTGTTGATGATCTGTGGAAATACTCAGAGGGACTGATCCTTTTAAACGGTTTCCGAGGAGATATCGGCGCTTTTCTTAGAGAAGATGAAAAGGGGAAAATCAAAGAACGTCTTGCTCTTTATCAGAAATACTACGGCGACAGATTCTGTTTTGAAATCACCCGAACCAACCGAGAGGGCGAAGGTCAGTTTGAAATCGCAGCTCTGAACTACTGCATTGAATATGGGTTCTGTCCTGTTGCAACCAATGACACCCGTTTTCTGATGGGACCGGATGAAGTACCTGCTGACGGACTTCCTGACTACTATGTTCACGATATTCGTGTTTCCATCCAGCAGGGCTGCTCAAAAGGTTCGCGCGAAAACGCCCGTACCTATTCTCCAATGCAGTATATGAGATCTCCTGAGGAGATGGCAGAACTTTTCTCAGATCTACCTGAAGCCATCATCAATACCCGCCGTATTGCCGAACGCTGCAACGTGGAAATTGAGCTTGATGTACCACGTCTGCCACGTTATGACACCGGTGAGCTCTCAACTGCTGACTGTCTTAGAATGAAGGCCCATGAGGGACTTGAGAAAAGACTGGAATTCCTCTTCCCAGATGAAAAGGAGAGAGAGGAGAAACGACCTATCTACGAGAAGCGCCTGGAAACCGAACTTAACGTTATCATCACCATGGATTTCCCTGGCTATTTCCTTATCGTGATGGAATTTATTCAGTGGTCCAAGGCTCATGGTGTACCTGTAGGACCTGGACGTGGTTCAGGCGGCGGTTCACTTGTAGCCTACGCTCTAACCATTACTGACTTCGATCCTCTGCGCTTTGATCTGCTGTTCGAGCGATTCCTGAATCCTGAGCGTGTCTCTATGCCTGACTTCGACGTGGACTTCTGTCAGAGAAAACGTCAGATGACTCTGCAGCACGTGGTGGATCACTACGGCCGTACAGCAGTATCACAGATTGCCGCCTTCGGTACCCTGGCCCCTAAGGCTGCTATTCAGGGTGTGGGCCGTGCAATCGGAGTACCGCTAGGACAGGTGCGCCGTGTTGCTGCATTGATTCCTGAAACCCCTGGCACCACCTTCAAAGCCTGTTTCGGTATAGATAAGAAAGGCAATCCCTGTGAATCTGTATCACCTGATTTTCTGGAATTCTACAAACGTGCCAAGGCTAACGACGAAAAGGAATCAATTGAACTTATAGACGTTTCTGTAAGACTTGAAGGTGTTATCAGAAGTATCGGTAAACATGCAGCTGGTGTGGTTATCTCCCCAACCCGAATTGCTGAATTCGCCCCGCTGATGCTGGATTCTGACGGACGTCCGATCACTCAGTACGATAAAAAGGATGTTGAGCACGCCGGTCTGGTTAAGTTCGACTTCCTGGGGCTGACCACCCTGACCATCATTGACGATGCAAAGGAGATGATCGACGCCAAACTTGCAAGACAGGGCAAGCCTCCTATTAATATTGCCGCTATCCCTTATGAGGATGAAGCTTCCTACAAGATGATTCAGGAGACGGAAACTACTGCAGTATTCCAGCTGGAATCCACAGGTATGCGTAAGCTCATCGGTAAAATGCAGCCTGACCGCTTTGATGATCTTGTGGCTCTGGTGGCCCTGTACCGTCCTGGACCTCTAAACTCCGGAATGGTGGATCATTTCGTAGACAGAAAACACGGAACAGAGCCTGTAAGCTATCCGCTTCCAGAGGCACAGGATCTGGATTTAAAACCAATCCTTGATTCCACCTACGGAGTTATCGTGTACCAGGAGCAGGTTATGCAGATTGCTCAGGTGCTCGCAGGCTACTCTCTGGGCGGTGCGGATATTCTGCGTCGAGCCATGGGTAAGAAGATCCCTTCTGAAATGGCCGCCCAGCGTGACGTTTTCAATCGAGGATGTCAGAAAAAAGGTAAAGATCTGAAAATCATGGGACAGATCTTCGACCAGGTGGAAATGTTCGCGGCATACGGCTTCAACAAGTCACACTCTGCAGCTTACGCTCTTGTAGCCTGGTGGACTCTTTATCTTAAGGTTCACTACCCGGCTGAGTTCCTGGCCGCCATGATGACTGCCGACTGTATGAAGACAGAGAAACTGATTGCCTATATCGGTGAATGTCACCGTCTGGGTGTAGATGTAAATCCACCAGATGTGAATATCGGTAAATTCCGTTTCGGTGTTGATCTTCAGGGCAATGTTATCTACGGCTTCTCCGCTATTAAAGGTATCGGTGAGAGACTGGTGGATCATATTGTGGAGGAGCGTGAGGCCCACGGAAAGTTCTCAGATTTCTTTGACTTTGTTTACCGTGTAGGTACCAATTTCCTATCTAAAGGTACCCTGGAAGCCCTGGTAAAAAGTGGAGCATTGGACAGTATAGGACCTAACCGCGCTCAAATGCTGGCCTCAATTCCTACGGCAATCAAATATGCCTCGCAGAAATCAGACAATCTGGCCACAGGACAGATGGATCTCTTTGCAGCCCTGGATGATCAGAACGTTAAACCTAACTACGTTCAGGTCCGTAACTGGTCTGACAAGGTAAGACTGTTCCATGAAAAGGCTCTGTTAGGTCTGTATCTTTCCGGACATCCAATCGACGGCTACAAGGCCGAACTGGTTAAATACTGCGGAGATACCACCTTAAACAATATGCTGCCGGGCACACCAGACAGTCCAAATCATGTGGTGATCGGCGGCGTGGTCATCGGCGCAAGCTGTATGCCGTCAAAAAAAGATCCGACCAAGAAGTTCTTTATCATTACTCTTGATGACGGAACAGCAACCTTTGAAACTCTGCTCTTTGGCAAGAATGCCGACAAAATGATCAGAATTATGGATGATCTTGAGGAGAAAAAAGAGCTTAGAAAGAAGACTGCAAAAGGAGAGGATATTCCAACTCCGCTGATTATGGTATTCGACGGCTGGCTGACCATGGATCCGGAAAACGGCTCCACCAGAATGAGAATCACAAGTTTTGATACGCTTGAAACTCTGCGAATGCACCGAGCCAGTAAGCTGACACTGAATTTCACCAGTCATGTGCTCAATGAAAACATCTCCTACATTGATGAAATCCTGATGAGAAACAAGCTTGATGTCAAGGAAGTCAATGCCAAAAAGAAAATGGCGGAAAATCCAGATGATGTCATCTCCGGATGTTCCTTAAGACTCATTATCGATAACAAACTGATTCAGCTTCATGATGATAAATTCAGATTCCTGCCATCAGATGATCTAGTTGAGGGTATTCGTGATATGGCTGGTGTAGACAGCGTTAAGATTGCCTACTAACATTTGACCTTAGATAACGGTACAGTATTTCAGGGTTGTCGGTTCTTATTATTCTGCCTTCCCTGAATACATAAAACTCACTCTCCTCCCCTGCTCTTGAACTGTAGGAGAGGAAGGCTCCTCCATCATGATTCAGCACTGAATCAAGTCTGATGATATTCACCTCGGTGCCCTCAGGGACTGAGAAATAATCAAAGGTTCTCTGTTCTATATCTGCGGCAATAGAGCTGATATCCACCAGGCCACGACCTGAGACCTTGATAAGACACTCTCTTAAAGTCCACAGAGAAGTAAATAGAGTTAACTGATCAGCCTCGCCAAGTCTTCCAAAATACTCATACTCCTCATCTGAAAGGATTCTCTTTTTAAGACCTTCAATATTACGGCGAGGCTTGATGTACTCTACATCAAGTCCAAGTTCTCTGTCACCTATGGCAAGACATATCAGTTTAGAACTGTGGGAAATATTAAAGAAAGGATATCTGCTTTCAAAAAATACAGGCTTACCATGAGAGAGTGTAGTAATCTGGGGAAGAGAATCTACACCGTAAAACTCTGACAGGCTCTCCTGCAGCAGAGCTCTTCCTCCCAGAAAACTTTTCTGACGGTTAAAGGAAAAGGAGGAGGCGAAATCATGCCACTCTTTTTTGAGGACATGACTTTCTGCATAGGAATCTTCAATAGTGGAGAGAATAATCTTCATCTTATCTAAAGGTTGGTTACTCTTTGTCGTTGACCTTCAGATTGTCAAAAAGGTGCGGATTGGCATTTGCATCATTCTGTGAATCTGAATTATCTGCACCATTATTGACCTCTGAATCTCGATCTGAAGTGGACTTGGCTGCTTCACTCTGAGTCTTTGAGTCTTTATGGAATTTCTCTTTATATAGTCCCATTATTTTTCCGGTCAAAAAATACCATAGAACAAGACAGACAACACCAGCGATACAGCCTGTCACAAACAGGTCAGCTGACTGATCTACATGGAAAAAATCCATAAAAGGAGCCAGAGATTTTGGCATAACAATGGCAGACCACAGAGGAACATTTCCAAGACACAGGGAAATGATGCCGAATTTGGTCTTAGAAGGAATAAATACCAGGATAAAGCTTAGAATACAGAATGCCAGACCTAAACCGGAAAAAAAAGTTTGAGTTGCTTCAATATTAATCATAATCGTTAAAAACTGCTAAAATACACGCGTCTAATTCTACCAAAATGGGAATAAAAATGTTTATTAACAACTTAGATCCTGTAGCTTTTTCAGCAGGACCTCTGTCTATACGCTGGTATGGACTGTTCTTTTCATTCGGCTTTATCCTCGGCTATATTATTATGCAGTTGTTTTTTAAACAGAAAAATTACAAAACCGAGGATCTGGACAAACTACTGTTGTATATTTTTGTCGGAACAGTCATCGGTGCCAGACTGGCCCACTGTCTTATCTACGAACCTGATTTCTATCTGGCACATCCAGTTGAAATCCTCAAAATCTGGCAGGGCGGACTTGCAAGCCACGGCGGTTCATTGGGCGTGGTGATCGCAGTCCTGATTTTCCTGCGCAAAAACAAATACAGATTCCTTGAACTGGGAGATATGCTGTGTGTTCCTATCGCGCTGGTATGTTCACTTATCCGTGTCGGCAACTTCTTCAACTCAGAGATTCTGGGGATCCCAACAAATACAGATTTCGGAGTGATCTTTGTAAGATTGGGAGAGAGCTTTCCCCGTCATCCAGCCCAGCTTTATGAGGCTGTCGCCTACTTTGCAGTATTTCTGATCCTGATGGCTATCTATGTGTTTGTAAAAAACCGTCCACAGGGACTGATTGTAGGTCTGCTGCTAACCTTAACCTTCACTGCCAGAATGGCAATTGAGCCTTTCAAGGTTGAACAGGCGGACTACTCTACCAATGCCATCTTCAATGTAGGACAGCTGCTGTCCATACCGTTCATACTGGTGGGCATTGCAGTCATCATTTATTCAGTACGAAAGAATTCCAAACTAAAGAAAGGTATGTAAAAAATGTCATTAGAAATCGTAATTCTTGCAGCCGGCAAAGGCAAAAGAATGCACTCTGCACTTCCAAAAGTTTTACACAAGGTTGCAGACCGTCCAATGCTTGAGCATGTAATCAGAACCTCTGCCGCCTTAAATCCTAAGGCAATTCATGTTGTTATCGGACACATGGCTGAGAAAGTTGAGCAGATGATAAACGAGCTTCCAGATGAATTAAGAAAGCTTGTAACAATTTCTGTTCAGGCAGAGCAGCTTGGTACCGGTCATGCAGTTAACTGTGCCATGCCAAAGGTTGCTGATGATTCAGACGTGCTGGTACTTTACGGTGACACTCCATTAACTCCAGCAGAGCTTTTAAAGGATCTTATCGCCTCTCTTGATGGCAATGAGCTCTCCGTACTGAGTGCCATTGCACCAAATCCATTCGGCTACGGCAGAATCATCCGCGGTAGTGACAACAAGCTTAAGGCTATTGTTGAAGAAAAAGATGCCAGTGACGAGCAGAAAAAGATTACCGAGGTCAACACCGGCATGATTGTCTGCAAGGCTTCTGTGCTGAAGGAGTATCTGCCTAAGCTTAAGAACAACAACGCTCAGGGTGAATACTACCTGACCGATTTATCCGGCCAGCTTTCTGCAGAGGGAAAAGCAGTAAACATTCTGATTGCTCCTGATTTTGACATTCTCTCCGGTGTTAATTCAAAGCCACAGCTTGCCTTTGTTGAAAGACTGTACCAGAAAACTCAGGCTGAGAAACTGATGGTTGAAGGTGTTACTCTTGCTGATCCAGAGCGTATCGATGTCCGCGGTGAATTAACCTGCGGTGATGACGTATTCATCGACATCAACTGTATCTTTGAAGGAAAGGTGGTGCTTGGCAGTAACGTTAAGATCTGTGCCGGCTGTGTAATCAGAAACTGCACCATCGGCGATGGCTCTGTAATCTCTCCTTACTCTGTACTTGAGGATTCCGAGATTAAGAAGGCTGCTACCATCGGACCATTTGCAAGACTGCGTCCTGGCAATGTACTTGAGGACAATGTACACGTAGGCAACTTCGTAGAATGCAAGAAGGCTCACCTTGGTGTCGGTACCAAAGCAGGACACCTGTCATATCTTGGTGATGCTGAAATTGGTAAGGATGTTAATATCGGTGCTGGTACCATCACCTGCAACTATGATGGAGCAAACAAGTTCAAGACCGTAATCGGTGACGATGTATTCGTGGGATCCGACACTCAGCTGGTGGCTCCGGTTACCGTAAAGAATGGGGTTACCATTGGTGCAGGAACCACAGTTACCCACCGAATCAAGTCTGAGGAAGGCGCATTAATCATCACCCGCGCTCAGGCTACTGTAATTGACAACTACCCAAGACCACGCAAAATCAAAAAGTAGTTTCTACCCAAAAACAGGCGCCAGATCTTTTTAATCTGGCGCTTATTTTTTTCAGTTTTCGAGCTTTTCTCTGAAAAGTGAATAAGTTATACAGCATTTTCTGCCCATACCCATTCAGTTCAATACATAAAGCAATTTTTTTACTGCAAATTTCAGCAGAAATTCTGATAAAATACCAAGCTGATCACGAAATTGGGAAAAATTTTTTGTAAGGATTAGTTTTTTATGTGTGGAATTGTTGGTGCTATTGCTCAGCGTAACGTATCTCAGATTCTGTTAGAAGGACTTTCAAGACTGGAATATCGCGGTTATGACAGTGCAGGTATCTGTACTATCAGTGACGGCATTCAGCACTGTATCAAAACCACAGGCAAGGTTAAGAATCTTAAGGAAGCTGTAAAAGAGAAAGGCTGTCCTGGCTTTATCGGTATTGCACACACCAGATGGGCAACCCACGGAATTCCATCAGAGGCAAATGCACATCCTCATATCTGTGAGAATCTGGCTCTGGTACACAACGGCATCATTGAAAATTTCGCCACCATAAAAGAAGATTTACTTAAAAAGGGATATCAGTTCAAGTCTCAGACAGATACTGAGGTTCTGGTATGCCTGATCCACAGCCACCTAAAGAACAGCTCATCTATTTTTGAAGCTTTCAAAAAGGCTTTAAAGGAAGTTAAAGGTTCTTTCGGTCTTGCTCTTATCGATAAGAACGATCCTAGCAGACTATATACTGCACGTTCCGGTTCTCCTCTGATTATCGGTCTTGGTATCGGTGAGAACTTCATTGCCTCAGACACTCTGGCTCTGCTTCCTGTTACCCGCAGATTCATTTATCTTGAGGAAAATGAGATTGCCGTATTAACAACCGACGAGGTCAAGGTATTCGATCTTGAAGGAAACATCATTGAAAAGCAGGTTATTGAGTCTGATCTTGATGCAGAAAGCATTTCAAAGGGCAAGTTCCGCCACTTCATGCAGAAAGAGATTTATGAGCAGCCACAGTCTCTAAGAAATACTCTGTTAGGCAGATTAAACGGAGACGATATCTCTTTAGAGACAGTTGTAGGTGCAGATGAAAACACCTTCCGTGACATCAGCAGCATTCAGATTGTAGCCTGCGGTACCTCCTACCATGCAGGACTTGTCGGCAGATACTGGCTTGAAGAGTTAACCGGAATCTCCACCAATGTTGAAATTGCCTCAGAGTACCGTTACAGAAAAGCCGTTGTAAGAGACAACAGTCTGTTCATTACAATTTCACAGTCAGGTGAAACTGCAGATACTCTGGCCTCATTAAGACTTGCTAAAGAACAGAATTACACCAAGACACTGTCTATCTGTAACGTAAACGGATCCTCTTTAGTACGAGAGTCAGATTTTACTCTGTTTACCAAGGCCGGAGCAGAAATCGGTGTTGCTTCAACCAAGGCTTTCACCACTCAGCTGCTGTCACTTCTGATCCTTGCTCTGATTATCGGCAAACAGAACGGTTCAATCAGTGCAGAAAAGAATCATGAAATCATTGAAGCAATACGCAAACTGCCATCTCTGGCAGAGGAATTCCTTTCCTGTGACAAGTCCATTTCCGAGCTGTCAGAGCAGTTCTCTGGCAAGCACCACTGCCTGTTCCTAGGCCGCGGTGTTATGTACCCAATTGCCCTTGAAGGAGCACTGAAGCTAAAGGAAATCAGCTACATCCATGCTGAAGGTTATGCTGCAGGCGAACTGAAACACGGTCCTATTGCACTGATTGACAAGAATATGCCTGTAGTTGTGGTTGCTCCAGATAATTCACTGATGGATAAGCTTATCTCCAACGTTGAAGAAGTTAGAGCCCGTGGAGCACAGCTTTATATTTTCAAGTCAGGAACCACCGTCATTAAGTCAGATGGTCAGACCAACATGCTGTCTCTTCCAGACTGCCCTGAAATTCTGCAGCCTATTTTATTTACTATTCCACTGCAGTTACTTTCATACCACTGTGCTGTTATCAACGGTACCGATGTTGATCAGCCTCGTAACCTGGCAAAATCAGTTACTGTAGAATAATTATTAACCTATAAAATTAGCGGCCTTCCCTCTTTTTTAAGATCGAAGGCCAATATTTTTTTAACACACAATATCAATTCATTTTTATGAACAATCAGGTATCCTTGAAATGGGCACTTCCATACGCCATCGTTGGCTTTGCCAGAGATGCGATCTATATGTTCGTGCTATCCTTTTACTATCTATATCTGACAACAGTTCTGGATCTTTCATCCATATATATCATTCCAATCTTCCTGATTATTAAGCTCGTTGATGTTATTAAGGAGCCCTTTATCGGCATGCTTATTGATTTATGTGCCGATGTATTTAAATACAACAAGTTCAGAATGACCGTACTGGCAGGTGGTATCCTTAATTCCGCAGTCCTGCTCCAGATGTTTGATATTCCTTACATGCATCAGTCTGTACAGGTAATCTACGCCATCTTCATGTACCTGATGTGGGCTCTGACTTTTTCTCTCATAGATATTCCATCCTGGTCTATAACCTCAATTTTCGGTTCAGACCACAAAACCCGTGAGATTATCTGTGCCATTGTCAGAGCATCAGCTGTTGTTGGCTTCGTTCTGGTTATGCTTCTGGCATATTTCATTATTTACCAGGATCAGGGGGTACCGGATCATATTTATTCTCCCCTAAATGAGAATCTATTCAGAAGTGTTTCCTGGTATGTGGCAGGAATTACCTTCATAAGTGCAATACTGTTCTATGTATTCTTCGACATGGAAGAACCAAAGCGAAAGGTAGTCAGAGCAAAAGAGGCAGCATCAACCTTCTTTGGAAATGATCAGCTGATGATTATTTTCTTCCTGACACTGCTTCAGCAGACCTGTCTGTGTGTTTTTGTAGGTTATCAGAACTTCTTTGCCATCACCATTCATCACGTGCCATCCGATGACGAGATCTTTTTCTATATACAGGTTCCATGGCTGGTTGTAAGTCTGCTGACTTACTGCTCTTTCCACCATTTAGTTAAATACACCTCACGCAGACAGATTTTCATATTCTCTACTCTGCTGATTCTGCTTTCATTTCTGACTCTTTATGCAATACATACAACAGCCAGACTTACCATGGGATCACTGAGTTTCCTGATTTGTCTGCTCGCTCTGGGATTCTGTCTGTCTCAGGCCTCAACTACAGTTATGACTGCAGACTGTATTGATTATGGAGAATTCAAGTTTGGCTGCCGTTCTGAATGTATGAATTTCTCGGTTCAGATTGTATCCGCAAAATTCGGCTCTCTGGCAGCTATGATTTTCGCAACTCAGGGCTCGGCATACGCTTCACTTTTTACCTCAACAGGACTTGATGAGAATCTGCTCTTCAACTCTGTCAATATCTGTATGGTTGTGGTGTGTGTATGCACAATCGGCATGATGGTTATCTATACCCATTACTATAAACTTCACGGAAGTTTCTTTGAAAAAATCCTCAATGCAATCACCCACTTCGGAGCAAACAGAAACTCAGCGAAATCAAATCTGAACTCCGTTAGATATGCTCTTGATGAAAACAGCGTAATCTATAACCTTAAAGCACAGTCTTTAGATGAGATTATTCATGTACTGACCGACAGACTGTCCATGGTCAGAGCTATCAACTCAAAACATGATTTCCTAAAGGCAATAAAAGAGAAAATGGAACAGAATCCAGCAGGAATCGCACACGGAATTGCTATTCCCCATGCCAGAGGTTCTTTTGTTAACCGTTCTGCAGTAGCAGTAGCATCACTTTCAAGACCTATTAACTGCGGAGCTCTGGATAACAAGCCTTGTGATCTGTTCTTCCTGATTGCTGTTCCTGATGACGGAAAATCTCATATCAGCATTCTTGCAAACCTGTCACTAATCTTAAGTGAACCAGGATTTGCAGACAAATTAAGACGAGCAGGTTCAAGCGAGGAGATTACAAAGAGACTGATCCTGTGTGAAAAGAAACTCTTCAAATAAAAATCAGGATATTAGGCTAACTCTATGTTTTAAGCGGTAAAATAAATAACGCACTAATTCACAATTACAATTGAAAACTTTATATGCAAACTAGAATTATCAGACAAATCGGATTACTACTGCTTTCTGCAGTATTCACTTCAGTAAACGCCTCAGATGATATTCCTGAGATATGCGGAGTTCCTCAGGTTTACTCAGCAGTTGAAGGGATCAGAGAAGATTCTAAGATTACCTTTAACAGCTATTTCGGTACCATGCAGGATATTGAGTCACGTGCTATTTATTATCGAGGCAAATGCAACGTGATTATCACCAACGAAGAAAGATTACCTGCAAATCTAATCAAAGAAGGGAAAATTACCCAGAACAGTGTCGCAAGACTTGTTAAGGCCCCTCTGATCCTCTGGTCTAACAACAAGTTCCTGCTAAAGGATAACATTAACGTGATCATTAACAGGAAACTAAAATCACTGGCACTTCCAAAAGACAGTCTCACCACAGTCGGTTTTGCTGCAACTGAGGTAATAAAGAGAAAGGATTTTCCTACTGAATATCTTAAAAAGAATAATGCCATCTATCGTGCAGAGCACGAGTATCAGATTTTCTCACTGCTGAAAAACAACAATATTCAGACTGGTTTTATTACAAAACCTCTGATTATGAAGAACGGTCAGACTACCGGTTCTTACTGGTATGTTCCTCACGAATACTATTCACCTGTGTACTACTACATCATAAGTACAGACAGATCAGATAAAACCCAGGAACTGTATAACTATATCAGAGGAAACAAGCAGAATCTTGCTATGTTCTACAGCGCAGGTTTCGAGGCTCTTAACGACTAGTTTCCGCAGAAGTAGCAGTCAAAACGACAGGCCTTGCCGTCAACAAAGCTGCTTCTTCTGAGATTCAGTTCCAGCGGTGGTTCATTGGAAGGTCGTTTAACCACCAGATGATGCTTTGCCACCGTCAGAAGAAAATTAGCATACTCGGTGGTATCCTGATCAAAGCCAACAATCTCATGGAAAACTCTCATATCCTTTTTCACCAGAGCACTTTTGGTTCTCTGAGGAAACATAGGATCGTAGTAAATCACCTCCGGTTCAGGTAATTTCTCACCTCGACTTAGCTGCTCAGCCACAGAACCTAAAGAGGTCAGATGTGGAAGACCGTTTTTAAGAGAAGATAGAATGTCGGTATTATTCTCAGCATGAGTCATGGCAGATTTTAAAAGCAGCCAGATCACGGGATTACGTTCAAACATGTAAACCTGACAGCCAGCTGATTGCAGAATAATACTCTCACGGCCAAGACCTGCGGTGGCATCAAACACCAGAGGCTTTACAGTTTTACCAATTACTGCTCTGCACACAGCCTCCGAGTTTTTTCCGCTGTGAGACAGTCTCCAAAGAAGTTTGTCTCTGAAAAGATCAATCTCAAAGTCCTGAGGAGTAATTGAATCATCAGACAGTTCAAGCACGATCTTCTGTCCGACCTTCAGGAGAAGATCATTCTCAAAGCTCAGAGCATGACTTTCAATATAAGCCATTACAGCCTGAGCTGATTCTTTAAAGGGAGAATTATCTTCTATCTGAATCTTTAGCATGGGCGAAACTTTTTAATAGCGGTATCAAAATCAGGCTTTACACCTCTCCAGAGCTCAAAGCTCAGGATAGCCTGCCCTATCAGCATACCAAATCCGTCACTGACCTTTGGAACATTTAATGATAAAGCCTTTTGTGTAAAGGTTGTCTGTGCTGTCTTAGAATACATTAAATCATAAACAGCCTGAGCTTTCTCAATTATTTCATCCTTTACAGGAGGAAGTTCTCCGCTTAGGGAGGATGAAGAGGCATTGATAATCAGATCAAATGAACCATCAAGCTCCTCAAAACCACAGCCTTTGACCTTATAAGGATACAATGAGGCGAGAGATTGAGCCTTGGCTACGGTTCTGTTGGCAATTACAATCTCCTTTGGAGATTCATTAAGAATAGGCAGCAGAATTCCCTTGGCGGCTCCGCCTGCACCGATAATCAGGATTTTGGCATCTGTAAGAGGGCAGGAAAGTCTTTTTAAATCATAGACTAATCCGCGTCCATCAGTGTTATCACCGTAGATAGAACCATCTTCCATCACCTTCAGGGTATTCACTGCACCTGCAGCCTTAGCATAATCACTCAGACTGTCTGCAAGCTTATAGGCATCAAGCTTACATGGCACAGTAACATTACAGCCGCGGCCACCGTTTTTAAAAAAATCTCTTACAGTTTTCTCAAAGGTACCGGCTTCAACCAGGATCCTGCCATAGCACAGCTCCTGACCGGTCTTCTGAGCAAAAAACTCGTGCAGAAGAGGAGACATCGAATGTTCAATCGGATTTCCAAGAACAGCATATTTATCAGTATTACTCATCTTTGCACCTTATTGTCTTGTAAGAGAATTACGATATTTTCTTAAGTTTTTCTTCCCACATCGGTCCCTGTCTTATCAGGGTATGTGTTAATGTATTGTAGATAGAGGTTGAAGCTGAAAGCCCACCGCAAGGGAGGGTTAAAACCAGATCAACATTATCGGTTATGCGGGGATCAATGGATTCAAGATCGCAGGTGGCACTCTCCCCGGATATATTGGCACTGGTTGAGACTATAGGAGTCCTGGCCTTTGAGCAGATCTCTGCAAAAGGTCTGAAAGCAGAGATTCTTACACCGGCAGTGTGATCATCTCTTACCGCTGCATTCTTAAATTCGTCAATCACCGGAACCACAAAGGTATGAGGACCTGGCCACATTCCATCCATTAAAGCCATGGCTCTGTCGTCAACTCTCGATTCATCAAGGTATTCCCTGAGGTATTCAAGTGAGCTGTCAACAATGATTAGGCCCTTGGCTGAGCTTCTGTGTTTGATGGCAATAATTCTTTTTACTGCCGCCTCATTAAAAACAGAGCAGCTTATTCCGTATACACCTTCGGACGGACATACAATAACACCGCCCGAGGCAATAACTGAAGCTGCCTGTTCAATACTGTCAGTAAATATAGTAGACATTAGATATTTACAAGTTTTTCCTGAAGTTTCAGATCTTTCTTCATTACTTCTTCACTGGCTGCCTTTCTGTCAGCCTTAACCTTGGCATCAATCTCAGGATCGGTTAAAGCAAGGATCTGAGCTGCAAGATAAGCAGCGTTCTTTGCTCCGGCCTTGCCTACAGCTACTGTTGCAACAGGGATTCCGCCAGGCATCTGAACAGTTGAGTATAAAGCATCTATGCCGCTTAGAGGACCTCCGTCACAAGGAATACCGATTACAGGTCTTGTGGTTCTGGCGGCAATGGCACCGGCAAGATGAGCTGCTAAACCTGCAGCACCGATGAATACAGCACAGCCTCTCTTTTCTGCATCTGCAACATATGAGGATACAACATCAGGGGTACGGTGAGCTGATGCAACTCTGGCCTCATAGCGGATTCCAAAGCCCTTTAGAATGGCCATGGTATTCTCAAGTAGAGGTAAATCAGAATCAGAGCCCATAATAATTGATACAAAAGCGTTAGACATCAGTGAAATCTCCTAAAAAAACTCTGTGAATTGTATCACGCTTAAGAGTTAGGACGAATGATTATGTGCTTGCGTTTCTTTCTGCTCTCACATAGAGCATTTGCACAGACAAGCCCTATACCTCTTTTGAATTTCTTTTCAAACATCAGAGGAAAGGAGCAAACCTCACAGACGCGCTCTACTGGCTTGCCCGGAGTTGAAAATTTACAGTCCGGGAAATTACCGCATGCGTAGAAAACACGTCCGGAGCGTAATGTACGCTGGTGCAGTTCACTTTTTCTGCAGACCGGACAGGTAATCTTCACACTCTCCTGAGGATTATGCACATAGGTACACTCAGGATAGTTTGAACAGCCGATAAAGATACCGAAACGGCCTTTCTTGACTAATAGAGGTTCACCGCAGGATGGACAGGGAGCCCCAACCTCACCTAAAGTAATAACCGAGTGAGATACAGCTACAGGTTTTAGGAATGAACAGGACGGATAATCTGAGCAGCCCAGAAAATCACCGTGATTGGAATGTCTTAAAACCAGTTTCTGGCCGCATAAGGGACAGGCATCCCCTTCCTTTAAATGATCGTACTGAGAATAATCTTTCATGGCGCACATTTTACTACTTAATTTGACATGGATTATTTCTCGTAGCAAAAAAGTAAAATTTTTAAAGTTTGCGTCGAGATAACTCTCTAATACATAAGCTTTTTTCTGAAATGACGATTTCTTTTTGCAGGAGAATCCCGGAAAATGCGCAAAATAGACTTTTCAATGGTAAAATTAGCGCGACTGTTTTCTCTGAATATATTGTTTTGTTTACAAAAAAGAGAAGTTTTAAGTTTGGATTACTCCTTTACATATAAGGAGTGTTTGTCTACATAAAGGAATGACAATGGCTATTCGCGAAGTAATTACTTATCCAGATGATATCCTAAGAAAACCTTGCACAGAGGTCACAGAATTCAATGAGGAGCTCAAAACTCTTACCGATGATATGTTCGATACCATGTATGAGTTTGAGGGTATCGGTCTAGCTGGTCCTCAGGTCGGTGTAAACAAACGTATTGTAGTTATTGATATCCCTGAGGAGGATGGCTCACAGGGCAACAACAAACTGGTAATCATCAACCCTGTCATAAAGAAGCTTGAAGGTGAAAAGGTTGAGTCACAGGAAGGCTGTCTGAGTGTTCCAGGCTATCAGGATACCGTTGAAAGATTTGAAAGAGCCACGGTTGAATATCAGGATCTTCAGGGCAACCACTGCGTTTTTGAAAACGTGGACGGTCTGTTTGCAATCTGTCTGCAGCATGAGATTGATCATCTTGAAGGAAAGCTGTTCATTGATAAGCTTTCAAGACTGAAAAGAGATCGTCTGAAAAAGAAGTTTGAGAAACTGAAAAAAGAAAGAATGGCAGCAGCAGAGTAGCTAGAGAAAATGAATAAAAGAATTATTTTTGCAGGTACTCCTGACTTTGCCGCAGTTCATCTTCAGGAACTGCTAAAGGCAGGCATCAGACCGGTTGCTGTATATACCCAGCCAGACCGTCCTGCAGGTCGCGGTCACAAACTATGTCCTTCAGATGTTAAAAAGGTAGCACTTGAAGCAGGCATTGAAGTCTATACTCCGGTTAACTTCAAAAACGAGGAAGATATCCAGCAGTTTGAGGCCTTAAATGCGGATCTCTGCATTGTGGTTGCCTACGGCATTATTCTTCCACAGAGAATTCTTGATGCACCAAAGCTTGGCTGTATCAATGTTCACGGGTCCATTCTTCCAAAATACCGCGGCGCAGCTCCAATTCAGAGAGCTCTTTTAGACGGAGAGGAAGAAACCGGCGTTTCCATCATGAAGATCGGCCTTAAGCTGGATGCCGGTGATGTATTTAAGATTGCCACCACCAAAATCACTGATGAGGATACCTCAGGCACTCTGTTTGACCGTCTTGCAGCCTTAGGAGCTTCAACTCTTATCGACATTCTGCCTTCTATTCTTGACGGTACGGCAACTGCAACTCCTCAGGATGAGTCTAAGGTTACCTATGCAGCCAAGATTTCAAAAGAGGAAGCTTCTGTAAACTTCAATCAGGATGCAAAAGCTGTAAGCCGTCTTATCCGAGGCTTAAATCCTTGGCCGGTTGCAACCTCAACCCTGAATGATGTCAAATACAAACTCTTTGATACTGCTGTTGTAAACGAAGACAGCAGCCTTGAGCCTGGCAGTATTGTCAGTGTCGATAAAGAGGGAATCAATGTTGCCTGTGCCCACGGCCAGATCAAGCTTATAACCATTCAGGCTCCAGGAAAGGGTCCGGTTAAGGCTGCTGACATTGCAAGATCAAAGAAAGATGTTTTTAGTGTAGGAAATAGATTTGTCTGATATTCAAAGAAAAGGACCATACAAGTCACGTCCTTCTAATACAAAACGCAAACCTTCTTTTTCAAAGCCGGTAATTGCCTCAGGATCTCAGTCAAGAGCAGCTGCCGCTCTGTGTGTAAATGCAGTTGAGGAAGGTAATTCACTTAGTACCGCTCTGCCTATGTATACAAAGGATCTCGATGACAGAGACAGAGCCTTTGTACAGGAAATAGTCTACGGAACCCTGCGTCATAAAAGACTGCTGTCCACCACCGCCTCAGAGCTTCTGGACAGAGGAATCAACCAGAGATTCAATCAGGTAAGAACTCTGATAATCTGTGCGCTGTACCAGATTATCTTTACCCGTTCTCCTGCTCATGCGGTAGTTGCAGCAACCGTTGGAGCCTGTGATTTAATAAAGTGCAGGAAGTTCACCGGTGTTGTAAACGCAGTCTTAAGAAGATTCCTGCGAGAGGGAGCTCATCTGGTTCACAGTTCAGATCCATGTGTTGAGCACTCTTTCCCAAAATGGCTATTTGATGAGCTATCTTCTACCTACACTGAAGATGAGGTACTGGAGATCATGAAGAACTCCAATGTTCATCCTCCAATGTATCTGCGTGTAGAGAACTCAAAAATCTCCACCGAGGATTATTTAAAGTGCCTAGAGAAAAAAGAGATTGGGGCAAGTGCTGTTGAGCAGTGTCCTTCAGCTGTTCTTCTCGATGAGCCAGAACACGTCTCAAGACTTCCTTACTTTGAACAGGGCTATGTTGCCGTTCAGGATATATCTGCCCAGATGGCAGCACCGCTTTTAGACCTGAAAGACGGTATGAGAGTACTGGACACCTGTGCAGCTCCTGGAGGCAAATCTGCACATATCCTTGATTTGGCAAAGGATATTGATCTTATTTCCTGCGATATTGATGAGAAACGCCTTGAGGAAACCAGGCGCGGTCTATCCAGACTTAACAGAAATCCTGTCTTAAAACAGATAGATGCCTCAGAGTCTCTCAACGGCATTGAAGGAGAATTTGACCGAATTCTGGTGGATGCACCTTGTTCAGGAACAGGTGTCATCAGAAGACATCCCGACATTAAATGGCTCCGCAGACAGAAAGATATTGAAAAACTGGTACAGACCCAGGAGAAGATTCTGGATAATGCCTTTGCCAAACTTAAAAAGGGAGGCATCCTTGTCTATACCACCTGTTCTATTCTGAAACGAGAAAACATTGAGCAGGTTAGAAGTTTTTTAAACCGTCATACTGATGCAAGGCTTCTTCCATTTATAATGAATGGGAATGAAGTTGAGACTTATCAGAGACTTCCTGGTGAATTAAACGCTGACGGATTCTTCTACGCAAGATTTATTAAAGAATAACCATATATGAAGATCATTATTTTAGGTTCCGGTGATGTAAGTTTAGAGCTTGCAAAATACCTTGTTAATGCCGGTCATGCAGTGACCATTGCGGATACTGCATCAGACAAGCTGGCTGAGATTGCCAACCGTATTGATCTTCGTGTTGTGGTAGGCAATCCTGCATCTCCAGAAACGCTGCGTAAGGCAGGAGCAAAGAATACAGAACTGCTGGTGGCCACCACCTCTGACGATGAAACCAATATCACCGCCTGTTCAGTGGCTCACTTCCTGTTTAAAACCACCAGAACAATTGCCCGTCTGCGTGCTCATGACTATCTTGAGGAAAGAAATACTCTTTTCGGCAAGGATGGAATTCCAATCGATCATATCATTGCCACAGAGGACGAGGTCACCAAGATTATCAAGGCAAAGGTGGATTTCCCTGGAATTAATGCCTACGGAGCCTTCTGTAACGGTTCTCTTGTAGTTGTAAGTACCAAGGTTACAGCGGACGGTAAGCTCTGTGGAAAACTGGTTGCAGATTTCAATAAATTCGATGCAGCTGATGCTGTAGTAATGGCTATCTACAGAAAAGATGAAAAAGGCAGAGAAAAATACCTTTCCAAGATGGAAAACGAGGTTTTCGTTGAGGGCGATGAGGTTTTCTACTGCTGCATCAGAGAAAACATCAAGCATCATTTAAGAGCTTTCAGATCCCTGCCGGTTTCCAAAAGATATATAACTATTGCTGGCGGTACTCATATTGCCGATTACATGGCCAGAATTCTTTCTGAAAACTATCGCATCAAGCTCATTGAGGCAGATCCTCAGAGAGCAAAGCGTTCTGCAATTAATCTTCACAGTTCTTCTGTACAGGTTTTTAACGCAGATCCTACTGACATGGATTTCATTCTTGAGGAAAACCTTGACAAGACTGATCTATATATTGCAGCTACCCCTACAGATGAAACCAATATCATGTCTTCTCTGATTATGCGAAGAATGCATAACGTTGAGACTGCAGCAATTATCAAATCTGAAGGGTATCTCCAGCTGTCAGACAACGAGCGCAGTGAAATCGGAACCGTGATTCTGCCTAAGGAATCCATTATTTCCGCAATGCTTACCTCTATCAGACAGGAAGGTGTTGAGTCGGTAAGTCTTTTCAGACAGGGAAAAGCAGAGGCCATTGAGTTCATTCTGGAAGGCACCAAGTCCAGTTCAAAGATTATCGGCAAGAAAGCAGCTGATCTGAACCTGCCAAAGGGTGTTACACTTGGGCTTGTAAAACGTGACAGAAAGTTTGTGCGTATTGACGAGAATTTTGTGTTTGCACAGAAGGATCATGTAATTGCCTTCTTAGACGATCATACTCAGATGCGTAAGCTTGTTAAAATGTTCAGACCTGATTCATTCTGGATTCCATCGTGGTTGTAGATTTCAGACTGGTAGCAAAGCTACTTACTCCGGCCTTATTCGTATTCGGACTGATTACCTTCATTCCGGCGATATACGCACATATCAACGAGGCCAGAGGCGGCACTGCCTTTTACTTTACTGGCTGCATAAGTATCTTCATCAGCTTTATTTTCTATCTGATAGGCAAAAAAGCCGGGCAGTATCCATCCCTGCGAGTACTGTTCCTGTTTACAACCTCTCTATGGGTTATCGTTTCCCTGATTTCGGCAATTCCGTTTTACTATGATCTGCCTGACATCAATATCTACAAGGCGATCTACGAATCCTGCTCTGCGCTGTCGACAACTGGTTCAACGGTAATTACCAACCTTGATTCAAGACCTAATGCCATCCTGCTGTGGAGAGCAATTCTGCAGTATGTTGGAGGCGTCGGATTCGTGGCATTGGCAGTTATCATTCTTCCTATTTCAGCAATGGGTGGAATGAGTATTTTCAGAACCGAATCTAGCTCATTTGACGATTCTGCAAAATATACCCCTCACATTAAGATCATGGCTCTGTCACTTATCATCTGGTACATCGCCATCCTTGGACTGTGTACCTTCCTGTATGTGGTAGGCGGCTTTGATCTGTTCAGAGCGATAACGACTGCCATGAGTACAGTGGCAACTGGTGGTATGACTCCTACTGATATGTCCATGAACGGAACCACCCCGTTTATTCAGTACACTGCAATCATCTTCATGTTTATTTCAAGCTGTCCTTTCATGCTGATTCTCTCTTCGCTTGCAGGTAATTATCTGCAGTTCTTCAAAGATCAGCAGGTTCGTGGCTTTCTGATGATCAATCTGGTTATTGCCATAAGTGTTGCTGTATCACTGGTATTCAAAAATGATTACAGTATAGAAAAGGCCTTCAGAATCTCACTATTCAACGTTGTGGCTATTACCTCCACTACCGGTTTCGGTCTGGAGGATTTCACCCTGTGGAATCATTTTGCCTCCATGGCATTCCTCTTTATTCTGGCAATCGGAGGCTGCTCTGGTTCAACCTCTGGAGGTATCAAGACCTTCCGTCTACAGATATGCTTCTCAATGTACAAGACTCAGCTGTTAAAACTGATCCACCCACATATTGTCAGTGAACCAAGATTCAAAGGTAAGGTTATTGATCCTGGAACCCTGTCTGCAGTTATCACCTACATGGTGTCCTATATTGCCCTGCTTGCAGTTTCCTCAGTTATCGCCTCTATTCTTGGACTTGATCTTGGAGACTCGGTAACCGCAACCATCTCCTGTCTGTCAAACATTGGTCCTGCCATGGGTACAACCTTAAACCCATCCACCAACTTCAGCCAGATTTCAGATGCTCTGTGTCTGCTTTTCAGCTGTGACATGATTTTAGGACGTCTTGAGATTCTACCTGTACTGCTGTGCTTTACCAGAACCTTCTATAAGTTATAAAAAAGGCCGAGATTTTTGTCTCAGCCTTTCCTGTTTCCGTTTGTTCCAAGCAACTAGAGGATCCCTGCTCAGGGTTGATTCAAATCTCAATGTTGAAAACCAGATTTAGTAATAAAACCAGAAATCAATCACCAGAATGATAATCCAGGCTACATTGTGGATAGCAATACCGATTAAGCTGTACTTACGCTCTTTTGCAACCTTATTGCCGTCGTTGCAGTGAATGAAGGCTCTGTAGGTGGAAGCTAAAAGAGGAATTAAAGCTACAGCGAGAATAGAACACTCCCAGAGTTTGTGAGAAGTCAGACAGGCCCCAATTGACAGCATCGAAGAAACTACAAACATTACTGCAAGATAAAGGGCTGAGAGCCTATGGCCCAGTCTTGCCGCCACAGTTTTCTTGCCGGTAGTACGGTCCTCATCAATATCTCTCATGGCTGATATATGCAGAATCATTACCGAATGGATACCTATAGCACAGGCCAGATAAATGGAATCAGGGAAGATATCCACAGGCTGACCACTGGCTCCAAGAACCAGAAGCTGAGAACCGATTACTGCTGCAAGGCCAAAAAATATAAAGACGGCAATATCACCAAATCCCTTATAGCCATAGGCAAAACCGATGGTATAGAAGATTGCGGCCAGAATAGCCAGCACTCCAAGGAACACAAACCAGGATAAAGCCTGAAGATCGTGGCCCAGACACATATAAAGCGCAATCATTCCGCAGATGGTTGCAGCTACGGTAACTGTTCCCATGGCTTTTCTCAGCTGAGTCAGAGAGATGGGCATCACCATAATCATCTGCAAAGTTGCTAAGAATCTGCAACAGCACACCTGTTGCCAGAATAAACACTGCTGCAGCCACAGTATAGAGAGAAACCACACCGTAGTAGAAACCGAGAGCACAGCCCACTGCGCAATTGGTGAAGGACAAAAGAAGAGTTTTAATTCGTAATTCACTTAACCAGTCAGACATCATAAAAAACTCAGAAATAATAAGAATCAGTTATATAACCAGTAATCTACTGTAAGGA
>NZ_CACVSS010000022.1:0-86959 GCF_902756765.1 uncultured Succinivibrio sp.
TTGATATATAGCTATTATTGCAACTGACAAAGTTGGCAACTTTTTATTTTGCAATTTTACTTTTAATATATTAACGGGCTCTCATCCACACGGTTAAAATAGTGGGTTTTCGAGCCAACATAATTTATAATAAAATAGCCTTTCCAATCCTCTTTCAGCATGTTTTTTTTCAATCTCATGCTGAAATACTCAAGTTCCATTACATCTGCTTTGAAATTGCAGACTTTTTCACAACTTTTATAGTTTCTCTCCCATATACTCAAATTAAGCTTGTTTTAAATTTACTGTTTTCAAAACAGTTGTCTGTTTTTGGGAGTATATGTCCTATGAAAAGATTATTCTCTAGCTTTATACTGATCTTCTGCAGCTGTATTCTGCTCTCAGGCTGCACAGCATCAGATCCAAACAATACTCCAGAGGACAACTCTCCAGTTGTCAGTGAAACTGAAACTTTAAACACCAAAACCATCTACATCAGATCTGTCGTTGACGGCAGAAAATTCCAGAAAGAGGCTGATGATCGCTCACTACAGGTAATTCCTGACGATGAGAAAGATGTTGAAAGAGTCATTGGCCTTAAAAGAAACACTCTGGGAATGGCTATAGGAACCATACATCTTCATGAGAATCAGAGTGTAACAGGAATAACAAAGGATGCGCTGATAAAGGGTCTTAAGAACAGCGACTACAGTCTCATTGATAAAAAGGATAACCTAAGTGCAGATACCCTGATCGCTGAGGTTAAAGTTATAAAATTCTGGACCTGGCATAGCCCAGGAGTCTGGGATATTGATATCAATGCAGAAATAGAGGCTGTAATTACCCTCAAAAATGAATCTTCCGAAAATAAAATCCAGATAAAGGGCAGCGGAAAAACCAAAAAGAACATTGGAACCGAGGAGGCTTATCATGAGGCCATAGCTCTTGCCAGAGATGCCCTCCTAAAGGATTTGAAAAAGAAACTGCACTAGAAACAAAAAAATTGCAGACACAAAAAGCAAAGGCACTTAATTTCAATAGTGCCTTTGTTTCTTTACGGCCCATGTCTACAGGGACCTAGTTTCTGGCAAAATCAGAAATCGCCCTGATATCTTCCGGAGTGGTTCTGCAGCAGCCGCCTATCAGACGGGCTCCTGCCTTGTACCAGGTTGCTGCGCGCTCAGCAAAACTTACAGCACCACCGCTCCAGGTTTTGGTGAAAGGATTGTAGATTTCTCCTGAATTAGGATAGACAATCACAGGCTTATCTGTATTCTCTTTCAGAATCTTAACTAAGGATTCCACGTACTTAGGAGCGGTACAGTTAAGGCCAACCGCAACAACACCGGAAAATTCATCAAGAGCACAGGCACAGTCCTTAATTGGAGTACCATCAGATATATGCTCTCCATCCTTGCAGGAGAATGAAATATAAGCAGGAACATCAAGTTTCAGATCGTCGATAGCGCCTAATATAGCTAGGGCTTCGGTAAGATTTGGAATAGTCTCACAGGCAAACAGATCAGGTGAGGCTGAAGCCAGAACCGCAAGTCGTTCCTTATGGAAGGCTTTAAGCTCATCAAATCCGATTTTGTAATCCCCACGATATTCAGAACCGTCAGCAAGATAAGCACCGTAAGGTCCAACTGAGGCCGCCACCAGAGGGATCTGTCTTTTAGCAGAGTCAAAGTCTGGTGATTTTACAAACTCATCCCTTGCCCTGACTGCCAGATCAACCGATAAAGCGATAAGAGAGAGAGCCTTATCCTTATCAATCCCCTTTTTCTCAAATCCGTCTACAGTTGCCTGATAGCTTGAGGAGATAATAATATCTGCACCAGCCTCTAAATACATTGAGTGAACCTTTTCAATCATATCGGTATGATCGATCAGAGCCAGGGCTGACCACAGAGGATCTTTGATATCAAGTCCGAGTCTTTCAAGTTCAGTTGCAAACGCACCGTCAACAATTACAAACTTCTGTTTATTTAAATAATTTTTAAAATCAATCATTAATCCTTCTCCTCTGTTTTTCTGCAGTCAAATGATACCACAGGAGGATTCTCTCCCCTCTCCTGAGCAGGAAGGAAACGCTTGTAGAAATCATCAAAGATTCTGAAGATTTCCTTGTGCTTAGCGGCAATAATGAACAGAGTTATAGCAACATATACCGCTGAGAGAATATCTGTCAAAGCCCAGAGAATATCTGCCTGAACATTGTAGAAAATAACGCAAGGAATGAGATAGTAGATCTTGTAGAAGGACATCATCTTTTTATTGGTGGCACTGTCACCAAAAGCATAATTCACAGACTTCTCACAGGTGTAGTACATACCGATAATTGTAGTCCAGGCCAGAACCGCAACCGCAATGGCTGTAAGCTTGCCTCCGATTTCTCCATAGACGCTGGTGAAGGCAATAGTGGTCAGAGTACTTGAGGTAGCCTCTGAGGTATAGTAGGAACCGGTAAGAATAATAGTAAAGGCGGTAATGGAGCAGATGATCATGGTATCCAGAAATACCTCGCCAAAGCCCCAGATTGACTGACGTACAGGATGATCGGTGATAGCACTGGCATGGGCAATCATACCGTAGCCGGTTCCGGCATCATTTGAATAAATACCGCGGGCAACACCGTACTGAATAGCATCCTTTACAGTTGCACCGGCAAAGCCTCCAACAGCTGCGGTAGGAGAGAAGGCGCTGACAATAATAAGTTCAATCACGGAAGGGATTTCCCTGAAGTGAAGAATAATTACGCCAAGTCCCATCAGGATGTACAGCGTAGACATAATAGGAACCGCTTTGGACATTACCGCAGAAATACTGCGAAGACCGCCCCAGATGGTTAGCAGACAGGTCACACCGATAATAATTACAGTTATCAGTCCGGAAATACCAAAGGCCTCCTTTACGGAACCTACCACGGCCTCAGTCTGCACACAGCAGGTCCAGGGACCGAGGATAAAGCAGAACAGAGCCAGAACAATCGCACCTTTCTTCCAGCCAAAAGCATTTTTAAGAGCAAATGAACGATCGCAGACATACTCATCCATAGAATTCTTATAGTGCTCACGGTAACGCTGACCAATAATAATTTCACAGGCTTTGGTGGACATTCCGAAAAAAGCAGAAAACCACATCCAGAACAGAGCTCCAGGGCCACCGCTTACAATCGCAGTTGCCACACCGCTGATATTACCGGTGCCAATGGTATTGGCAAGAGCAGTACAGGCTGCTTTGAAGCCAGAGATAGTTCCATGTCCAGGGGCTTTCTTTTCAAACATCCTTCCGTAGGTGTTCTTAATGTTGAAAAGGAATCTGAACTGATATCTGAAACGGAATCTAAGGGTAAGAATAATACCGGTACCAATCAGGATAACGGTCATACCTGTTCCCCAGAGAATGTCATCTAAGGCATACAGGAAATTTGCAATACTTTCCATTTAAAGGTTTTCCTTATGAAATTTTGTTTAGAGATTTTAAACATATCGGAAGCGAAATTGAACAGAAAGATAGGAAATATGGAGAAAAGCTCCACAAATAAGCAAAATTTGATAAAAAAAGGCTTAAAAATGAAATTTTTTGCATAAAAAAAGACCTCCGAGGAGATCTTTTCATAAACAGAACAGCTGTTTTAAACCTTCTCAGGATAGCCGTATACCTTATAGAATTCCTCAGCAAACTGCTCAAGACGATCCTCTTCAATGGCCTTTCGGATATCAGCCATAAAATGCTCGTAGAAATGCAGATTGTGAATGGTGTTTAAATGAGCTCCAAGAATTTCATGACACTTGTCCAGATGATGCAGATATGCCTTTGAATAGTTCTGACAGGTGTAACAGGTGCACTTCTCATCTAAAGGTGATGTGTCCATAGCGTACTTGCTGTTTCTGATTCTTACAATACCGTTTGAAGTGAACAGATGTGCATTTCTTGCGTTTCTTGATGGCATTACACAGTCAAACATATCCACACCGTTGAGCACGCCCTGAAGAATATCCATAGGAGTACCTACGCCCATGAGATATCTTGGTCTGTCCTCTGGCATGATAGGAGCTATATGGGATAAAGCCTTGTACATCACAGGCTTAGGTTCACCTACGGCAAGACCGCCGATAGCATAGCCATCAAAGCCGATATCAGTTAGGCCCTTTAGAGATTCCTCACGTAAAGCCTCATCAGAACCGCCCTGAATGATACCAAACAGAGAGTTCTTGTTGCCAAGACGGTTGAACTCATCCTTTGAGCGTTTAGCCCAGCGCAGTGACAGTCTCATGGCTCTGGCCATCTCCTCACGAGGAGCAGGAAGACCTATGCATTCATCAAACTGCATCACAATGTCAGAGCCCAGATCATACTGAATCTGCATAGAAATCTCAGGAGAAAGGAACAGCTTGGAACCGTTGATAGGATGTCTAAACTTAACACCTTCCTCGGTAACCTTTCTGATATCAGATAGAGAAAATACCTGGAAACCGCCTGAATCAGTCAGAATAGGTTTCTTCCAGTTCATAAAATCATGCAGATCGCCATGAGCTCTGATGACATCGGTACCAGGTCTTAGCCACAGATGGAAGGTATTACCTAAAAGAATATCTGCACCGATCTCCTCAACATTCTCAGGACGCAGACCTTTAACAGTACCGCAGGTACCAACAGGCATGAAAGCAGGAGTTCTGACCACGCCACGGTCAAAAACCATCTGACCTAAACGGGCCTTGCCGCATTTTTTCTTTAGTTCAAATTTCATAAAGGGCCTCTAGTTTTTAGCTGAAGGAGGAAGATCCTCATCTGCTTTCGGATTCTTGGTTATAAACATGCAGTCACCATAGCTGAAGAACTTGTATTTATCCTCAACCGCATGCTTATAGGCATTCATGGTTCGCTCATAACCTGCAAAGGCACTCACCAGCATAATCAGTGTTGACTCCGGCAGGTGGAAGTTGGTGATAAGAGCATCCACAACCTGATATCTGTAGCCTGGGTAGATAAAGATAGAGGTATCGTTTGAGAATGGAATAATCTCATCAGCGCTGTTCTGTGATTTTGCAAAGGAGGCAGCTGACTCAAGTGATCTTACCGCAGTTGTTCCCACAGCAATCACTCTGTGACCAGCCTTGTGAGTAGCAATTACTGCATCGGAGACCTCTTTAGTCAGATGAACAAATTCCTTGTGCATATGATGCTTTAGAATATCGTCTTCTCTTACAGGCTGGAAGGTACCTGCACCCACATGCAGAGTAACAAAGGCCATATTCACACCGTAGGCCTTCAGATCCTCCAGCTGCTCCTTGTCAAAATGCAGACCGGCAGTAGGAGCAGCCACTGCACCTGGGTTCTTTGAATAAACAGTCTGATAACGTTCGCGGTCTAAAGACTCATCCGGACGATCAATATAAGGAGGAAGAGGAATGTGACCTACTGCATATAGAATGTCTAAAAGAGACTTTCCGCCAACGGTTTCAATCTTAAAAAGATCACCGTCACGGCCAATAACATTAACCTCATAACCGCCGTCAATATGCAGTACTGCTCCGGTCTTAGGAGCCTTGCTGGCCTTGATATGGGTTAGAGCACAGGTTTCTGAGATGATTCTTTCAATCAGAAACTCGATTGCGCCACCGGTATCCTTTTTGCCGTACATTCTGGCAGGAATAACCTTGGTATCATTAAATACCAGCAGGTCGCCAGGTTGTAAAAAGTTTTTTAAATCATAAAAATGCTGATCTGAAAGCTTACCGTCAGAACCGTCAAGACACAGCATTCTGCATCCAGTTCTCTGCTCTGATGGATAATCTGCAATTAGATTTAAAGGTAAGTCAAAATTAAAATCACTTCTTAACAACTTCGTATGTCCTCAAAAAAACTTGTGAGTATTGTATCATTTTTGAGCACAAAGACTAGTTTTTAGAGCTTTCTTTTGCTTTAAAAAGCGATTTTTTTCGACTTATACGGGGATAAAGGTATTTGGATTAAAAATCTCTTCCATTTTTTTGTCTGGGAAATTGGTAACCATACTGCGATAGTTTCTGATTACTTTCTCCCAGGTATCACAGGTACTGATAAAAGATTCCATTTCATTGTAGAAGGTTTCATCATCCAGAGCTTTGCATGGAAGTACCTTGCATAATGCAAAGTGCTCATTGTCTCCGTTCAAACTCAGAGTTGCTCCAAAGGTGGAACTGTACAGGTGATTGGCCTCCAGCATCATTCTATATAGGTGTTCAAGCTGCTCTGCCGGAGGAGTACCCAGATCGCCGGAAATAACGATCTGGTTAATCTCTGACAGTGCAGTAATGGTCACAATCACATCATCCGCCTGAAATGAACAGGAATATGCATTATCCAGCTCCAGATCCATTCCAAGTTTTTTTCCAAAAGCCTTGATTATTTCAATACATTCCATGATCTATATATCATTCTCTATTCTTCTTAATCCGGGTCGTTTACACCGTCAATCTCGTTGCAGATCTCCTGACCGATTATATCAATCTCATCATCTGTAAGAGGTCTTATAACAGTTTTACCATTTTCTTTAAGCTCTGTATACTCTCTTATTGTTACGCCATTCTCATTATGTTTATTTAAAACAGTTACAACTCCGTATTTGCCACGCAGCATGTCCTTAACCTCAGGAGCAAAATCTTTCCATTCGCCATCAGGATTCTGTTTGCTAAGACGGAAAACTTCAGCCTCGATCATCTTTTTAAAGGTTGTTGCATTAGCTCTGTTGAGAACAGCTTCAAGATCGGCCTCAAGATTTACATCTACAGTAGTTTTATCAAGGTGCTTCTGACGGAACTCAATAAAGTTCTTGCCCTTATCCTCCATACAGGCACCAAGATGGTACTCACAATGATCTTTAAATAAATTTTCCTTGCCCTGAGCCTTAGCCTCAAGATAGCAGTCGATGCCGTTTTTAGCATACCCTTTGATAATCGAGGCAATATAGTTCTTAAGAGGGGTAATCGATTCAGAAGTCTTCAGACTGAACTTTGCTCTTTCAGTATGAATCAGATTACCGCCAAGTCTTGGCCAAAGAATATCTTTTGTAAATTCAGTAAGCTTTGCCCCGTTTAATGCCTCATAGTTTCCTGTAGCCTGATTCTTAATCTGGAACTTTACATCAGTATTTTCCACAAGCTCCTCTCGCTCTGCTTTGTTTTCTTTAGGTATGCACTCCATACCAAATTCATAGCTAGGCTCATTTCTGAATATACCTTCCAGATCATTCTCAAGAAAATCCAGACATCTCTGAATCTCAGCAAATGCCTGTCCAGTAGGATTAGGATGCATTTTAAAATATGATTTAAATTCCTCATAGGACATCTTGGTGGTATCAGGAATACCAAGCTCCTTCAGAATCACATTAAGCTTGTCTTTATAAGCTGCAATTGAGAAGTCCTTAGTCTCATATGCTGCAGCCTGAGTCATGATCTGATTGATTCTTCTCTGGGTTAAAGGCTTACCGGACTTTACAGCACCGCCATCTGCAGGAACACCAAAGTCCTCGCGCTTGAAAGATGGGCCTAAAATTTTCTCAAGCTTATCCATAAAGTCTTTTGAGAAGGTAACCTCTCCTTTAGGACCAGATCCTATGCCCTGCTCCAGACCGAAAGCTTTTCCCAGGGATTTCAGAAGTTCTGTACGAACATGATTGTTATTTGCCTGAGTTGAAGATGAGCGCAAAAATCTGAAAATATTTGCCTTGGAGAAAGTGGTATTTGAAGTTAACTTGTTATCCTGATTTAGATTAACAATAGCGTTGTCGTTGCCTAAGTTGACGTTCTTGAAGGTATTTAGTGAAGTTAAATCAACCATGATACTGCCTCTTATCTTTCTCTAGGCCTTCTGCCAAATTGCTTAAGGTCTTATTCACCGATATCCATGTGCTATTACAAAACTGTAATAACTTAATTCTGATTTAAGTATAAATTAATTTTTGAACTACATGTAACTACTTTTTAAATATCTTCACACAGCTCACAAATTTTTTTATTCAAAGAAGTTAAGGACGATATCAGCTCCATTAATCAATCATTCAGTGTAGTTATATTTTATGAAGAATTACAAGAAAAAGCAGACAGTTAGCTACACTGCAAAAGTCCTATTCAGACTTATGGGTATCTCCCACTGAATCCTTAATAAAAAAATTACCTCTATATGCTCTCAGCAAAAATAAGATGTCAGAAATCAGAAAAAATTTTTTTTTTTGAAGAGAGGAAAACACATATTCGGCATGATCACAGCAATTCGCATAATTTATTATTCATTTTGGTTGAATATTGTGGATTTATATCGAGGATTTTATTTTTTGTGTTTTATGTCACAATTCAAACTGTAATTTACATCAGAGATTTATCTGATGATTTTATGGAGGACATAGATATGTACTTAGTTGAATTCACCACCTATACCAATCCTGCAGAAGTTAGCTACGAGTTTGGCTCAATTGATGATGTTAAGACATTCTTAGAGAAGAACAGAGAGCTGCTGCAGTTTTACGTCGTCGTACACAAAAACGGTAATATAGTTAAGCTTTAATCCTTATTCCGAGGTGTTGTTTCCGGCCCCGAGCACTAATTTCATCGTTAAACTCCTAAACATTTTGATAGCAATTCACCTTTAGCTCTGGAGCACGGAACAACAGCCTCGCCTTTCACATCGCCTTACTACATAGTATTGAGAAGCTATACGGCAAACTGCAGATTCTTTTTGAGATCAAACAGCGATGAAAAAAGAGAAAAAGCCTTATGTTCAAGCTCATTGGCGCTTTCTATGATAGAGGCATTGTCAAACAGCTTTAATATCATCTCCGAGCGAATGGAAATTCCATATATTTCGATATTGTGTTCCTTAGCATAATCAAAACAGTTTTTAACGTTGTTTACAGAATCAGGCATACCATCGGTAATTACCAGCACAATATTACGTCTATAACCTATTTCCTGAAATTTATCAAAGGAATACCATAAAGCCTGAGCCAGCGGGGTAGAACCGCGAGGTTTCTGATCAAAGCGTGAGGCTACCATTGAAGCACGCTCATCCGCCTTCAGTGCCACATCATATTCAGAACACTGTCCGGGGAAATAGGTAGCCATCGTCTTAATGCCGTCAATGCCCTCAAGTGCAAGAGACAAAGTCAGAGCGACCTTGCAGGCATCCTCACAGCGAGAGTTCTCTCCCCCATCTGAAGTCAGCATAGAACTTGATACATCTACCAGAATATGAACTGCAGTTTCAAATTCCTTTTTGAAGATTTTATCCTTGAAGATTCTGGTCTCTCCCAAAGGTATAAACTGAGCTTTCATAGGATTAATCCTGTTTCCTGCAGCAGTACAGTTTCCGAGACTGTCAACATAGGCTCTGACTCTGTTGTGAAGAGCGTTGCGCACTCCGTAGGTGTTGCTGACTTCCTGAATATAATCGTCTCTGCCCGGATTACAGATGTTCTCGGCAATCACTCCGAAGTCCTCTCTTGAGGATGAACTCTTGCTGTTGCTGTTCTCCTGAATAATTTCAGCTCCGTTTCTGCTTGGAGTAACCTTAGAATCATCATCCCCGGTATAGATTCTGAACCTCGTAAATTCTCTAAGAAAATCTTCTGAAACCTTATCCTTTGATTTATTAAAGTTTTTCTTGCTCTCCTCCTGAATGTTTCTGAATCTCTCATCATTATCCTCGCTGTTTTTTAAGGAACGGTCCTCAGCTTTAAAACCTGATTTGTCGTTTTTGAGAAGGGAAAAGATCTTAAGGCAGATTTTATATACCGTCTCTGAATCCTCTGCCCCTGAGCATTCCTTTACCAGAAGACCAATCTTATTGAGAACATGGATATTAAGACGCTTTCGCAGATGAAAATATAGAATCGCGCTCTTTCCCCTGGCGTTACGGAATTTCTGACACAGACTCTGGGAGTAGCATTGTATAAAAGCACAGATGACATTGAGAACACTGATGGAATTTAAGGTATTACAGAAACTCTTCCATTCCTCCTTGTAATAATCACTTAAAAGCTCAAGATTCTCATATACGCCGATGTATTCCTTGGAAATCAGAGCTTCGATTCTTGAATCCTCAAGAATGTTGAATAATGAGAACAGAAACAGATTATTCTTAATCTTGTCCTTTTTCAGAATAGAAAAGTCCGTATAACGGATATGGGCTGACTCGTGAGCCAGATAACCGTACGCCAGACGTGCCTTTATTGGATTTTTAATATCCAGACGGGGAATGGTGATGACCTTGCCGTTGGTGTAGGCGGTTGAGCCCTGAATACGGACGCTGACACCGAAAAGCTTGGCATAGTTATTTACCATAATAGGCAGGGCGTTAGATAGATTATTCATAAAATTACCTTTTAATCAAAAAATATCCCCTGATTATCACCCTCAAATTTTTGGGGCTGCACGTAAGGGGGGCAAAATTTTCCAAAATAAGAGGTAATTTTTTATTTTTTTTGCAAAAAACAAGTAAAATAAACTATAGATTTGAGCCAGAAAAATTGCGCATTACTATGACAAAATTACAAAACCAGTTCCTAACCAAAGAACAGACTATAAGATCAACTACGTGGGGTCACCATTTCATATTTCTAAACTGTCTACTGGCGATCCTGTCCGGCTTTACCTATGTCTACGGAGCTCCGCAGACAGAAAGCTTTATCTCCTTTGTGTATCTTATTGCTACCTGGCTTGGACAGATAAGTTTTCTGGTCTTTTTATGCTTTCTGATATTCTTCTTTCCGCTTACCTTTATCGGAAACTTCAAGGTATACAGAATCATCAGTATTGTCGTAGCCTTTCTGCTTCACATCCTGCTTTTAGTTGATGCCAAGCTGTTTTTGTCTCTGAAGGTTCACCTGTCCTGGTCTGTTGTTTCGCTGATGATTAGAGATCTGACCTTCAATACCGGTCTGAACTTTAACTTCATGTATATTGCAATTCCGCTGGTGATTTTTTTAGAGCTGGTTTTCGCAAGACTGGCTACTAGAGAAATCTACAGACAGGAAGTCAGAAACAATTATTTTCCAGCCATTGTCATGACTGTGGTTACAGCCTGCTTTATTACTTCACACGGTATCTATATCTGGGCTGACGCATCCAACTACGAGAAAATTACCAACCTGAGATCTGTATATCCAGCTCACTATCCAATGACCGCAAAATCATTCCTGACCACTCACGGCTGGATTGAGGACATTACAGCACAGGGTAACGGTTCATCAACTTCAAATATCGCCTATCCTCTAACCGAGATTAAGTTTGAGGAAAAGAATGTGCAGAAGAATATCGTAACGATATTTATAAACGGACTTTCCTACTCAGATCTTGATGCAGATACCACTCCTAATCTGATAAAGCTTAAGATGGATAATCTGAGTTTTGAAAATCATTTCCTGCCATACGACGACCTGTATAACAATCTTTTTGCAAGCTGGTTCGGTCTGCCAATCCAGTATGAGGAAATCTTCACCAGCCACAGCGTTGAAAACGTATCTAATGATGTAATGCAGAAAGAAGAATATCTGATGAGAGGCTTTATCTCTGCAGTCAACGGAGCTCAGGGTGAAAAGCTTGCCAGAATGACCGGTATGAATACCAATAACAAGCTGAAGAATCTGTCCTCAGATATAGTACTTTTAAATGAGGCGGCTGACTTCATTGAGAAGAATTCAGAACACAGAATGGCAGTAACCCTGTCCCTGAACTCACTTTTGAACATGAACTCTATTGAGGCTCACAAGCGCCATTTAAAGCTTCTTGATTCTCAGATAAACAAATTCCTCTCAAAACTTGAGGAGATGAACCTTACCGACAGAACCATGATTATTATTTCCTCCTCCATGGGAAATAAATTCATTGGCGGAACATCTATTTATTCAAAGAAAAAACAGAGAGTTCCTTTTATCATCATCAATCCTGATGCTGAAAACAAGGGAGTAACAAGAAATGTTCTGACTTCATCTTTTGATATAAATCCAACCATAGCAGTTGAAATTTTAGGGGTAACGACCCCATGTGTAAATTATGGAATTGGTGATGATGTATTAGCTCTTGAGCAGAGAGATTACATCCCAACAACTCAGGGTAACAATCTGCTGCTGATTTCACAGGATGCAGTTACCATTTACAAGAGAAACGGTAAAGTTGTTACCACCACGGAAGAAGAAATCAGACCTGCAAGGGCAAATCTTGAGAATCTGATCCGCGCAATGAGAGATTTCAACCGCTTTAAGAAATAATAGGACTAAATATGCGTTTAACTGAACAGAATGTAAAGGAAGTGATTGTTGATGCTTCCATGCAGAAGGCAGTATTTATTTTCTTCTATATGAATGCTCCTGAATGCGAGAAGGCAGGAACTGCATTAAGAAGTGCCATATCTGACAACAATGCATATCTTTCTTTAGTTGAGGCTGATGTATCCGAGCCTGTAGGACAGGCAATCGCAGGACAGTTAGGACTACAGTCTGTACCAACTGTTGTTGTTATGAAGAACGGCCGACCAGTCGATGCTCTGCAGGGCGATGAGATTGTTGAAAAGCTGCAGGAAACAATTCAGAAATATATGCCTTCAGAGGGAGATATGCTTTTAAAGGCAGCTCTGGCTGAAGTTGAGAAGGGCAATATATCAGGAGCTCTTGTCAAGGCAAAGGAGGCATACAGCCTTGATTCAAAGAATCTTGAATACAAGCATTTCTATGCTCAGCTGTGTATCAAGGACAAACAGCTGGAGAAAGCTCATGAACTTTTGGACAATGCCGGTCGAGAAGAGCAGGAGATGCAGGAGTACAAAGATCTGATCTCTGCTTTAGCACTTGCAGATCAGGCTGCAGACAGCCCTGCTCTAAAGGAGCTTGAGGCCAAGTTTGCAGCAGATCCGGAGAATGCAGATATAGCCACTAGCTATGCTGCTGCTTTAGCTGAGGCAGGAAAGAAAGGAAAAGCACTGGAGATTCTGTTTAATCTGCTGCAGAAGGATTTATCCAATGCAGAGGTTAAAAAGACCTTCCTAGATCTTCTGAATACCATGCAGGGAGATCCTCTGCAGAAAGAGTACAGAAGAAAGCTCTACACCATTATGTACTAATAGAAAAAAACAGCCACTAAGGCTGCTTTTGAGAGCTTTTATGATAAGAGGAGACCATCAGAGGGCTCCTTTTTTGTTGCTCTTCTCTTATTACTGCACTGAAGAAGGCATCTTCCAGCGCATAAGCCTCATGAGATTTGAAATAATGAAATCAGAGACAGGAGTAATTAAAATCCAGCTTAGAACTACAAGATTTACAGTTACCGCACCAACCGCAATATCCGATACCCAGTGAGCACCTGACATTACACGAGGTAAGGAGAACAGAACAGTAATCAGAAGTCCTGCCAGGAATGACTTAAATCCAAAGTAACGAAGCATGTAAACACAGAAAATAATCAGACACATGCCATGATCACCTGGAAAACAGGATTTTGACCAGTCCTTTGCTGGCCAGTCTGTAAGCTTTGAAACATATAAAACGTTCTCACCTAAGGCTGAAAAATGAAGAGTTGGACTTGGTCTGTCAAAATCTAAAGTCATAGCAAACTGCTTTGCAATCACTGCTGTTAAAAGCATAGTGATACCCATGCAGATCATAAAGTGACGGTAATCCTTGTCATGCTTTAAAAAGTGGAACAGGAATACCAGCGCCATGGCTAAAAAGCCAAACACGTCAAAGAAACGAAGATTGGTGAAGGCAACCAGATATCTAAAAGCTTCATTCTCACCCAGCAGATGATTGAAGGAGAAAAAGACATTCTTATCAACAACCGGCCAGAAGCTGTTTGCGTCAGCATGGAACCAGCTGAAGAAAAGCAGAACTCCAAGTAAATTTAACCCAATGATCAGTAATAATTTTTTCATCATAAACAATATTCGCTAAATTGAATTCGATTACATGACAACCAGTAACGTACAAAGCTGCCAGAAATATTCTCAGCACTGTACTAAAATGATATTTCCGGATATCAGGAATTGTGACATTTTATACAGAAAAAATTTCAACGCAAGTCAAATTTCCAAGGAATGTCTGCTTATTTAAATATACAGACAGATCTAGACCATCTTTACAGGATCAATTTTTCTTATAACTTTGTCACATTTGATAGCAGTATCAATATCATCAGCTATAGTCAGACCGGCTGTTGTCAGCATATCTCCCGTAATCTCGGCATTAATACCGTAATTGTAAAGGTCGGAGAAATATTTCTGAATCAGAAGTCTTCCACCTGCAAGGCGTAGAACAGTCTTAGGAAGCACATATCTGAAAACAGCTATACAGCGTCTTACCTCATCAGGAGTAACAATCTCTCTGTTTTCAAGAGGGGTTCCCTTTATAGGATTAAGAATATTCACGGGAGTACTGTCAACCTGAAGTTTTCTTAGATACAGAGCAATATCTACTCTATCCTCAATACTCTCTCCCATGCCGATAATGCAGCCGGAGCAGATTTCAAGTCCAGCTTCCTTAGCATAGGCAATGGTTCTCTCTTTCTGCTTTAGGGTATGGGTGGTACAGATCTCCTTGAAGAAATCTGGAGAAGTTTCAACGTTGCAGTGATACCTAGAAAGTCCGTTTTCCTTAAGGAGCTTAAGATCATTAAGATTCAAAAGTCCCAGTGAGCCGCAGCAGGAAATCCTAAGTTCAGTTGAAATCTTTCTGTAAGCCTCTGCTATAACCTTAACCTCATCGTGTGTAAGCCTAGGTCCTGAGGTTACAATTGAAAAACGGTGGACACCTCTGTCTGCGTTGTATTTTGCCTCAGCAAAAAACTCATCAACAGTCTTAAGAGGACTCTCCCCTACTCCTGTGTTGTAATGGCGGCTTTGAGAACAGAATTTACAGTCCTCAGAGCACTTTCCACATTTGCCATTGGAAATACAGCAAAGTTCAAGCGCCTCTTTAAAAAAGGCTGATGTTATTTTTGAGGCACCTTCCTTAAGTAATTCAAGAGGGGCATTATATAGCTCTAAAGCCTCCTCTCTAGTAACTTCATACCCATGAATAACGCTATCTGCAAGATCTTTAAGTTGCACTTTCTAGTCTCCAGAACAAAAAACGCAGCTCTCTGCTACGCTAAAAAAAACAATGACGCGTATTATAACGCGAAAAATCATAACATTAGTACAAAACAAAACGCAGATCCGAAGATCTGCGCCTAAATCAAGATGTAAAAACTAATCCTTCGAAGTCGAAATTGCTTCCTGTTTAGCTACATCCTCAGCCTTATCCTCATTAGAATTGTCCTTTTCTGCTCCCTCTTTATCTTTAATAGGCCAGTATTTAACCATCGAGCCAATAAAGGTTGCCAGAGGAATTGAGAAGAATACTCCCCAGAAGCCCCAGAGTCCGCCGAAAATCAGGATAGCCGACAGGATTGAGAAAGCGTCAAGGTTCATAGCCTTAGAGAACAGAAATGGAGTCAGTACATTACCGTCTAAAAGCTGAATAATCAGATAAACCACAAGAATCCAGATAACATAGGTACAGAAACCAAACTGGAAAACAGGAATCAGCACCACAGGAATAGTAATCAGGGCGGCACCTACATATGGAATAATCACAGATAAACCGACACCGAAACCAAGCAGGAAGGCATAGTTCACACCTAAGAGCATAAAGGCCAGAGTGTTAACTATGGTGATAATAATGATATGCAGAACCTTGCCTCTGATATAGGCTTCAAGTTGACCGTTTATTCTTTTCCAGAATTGTCCAATAATATCCTGATTAGTTGGCAGAATATAGTCTTTAAATCGCTTCTGCAACGTCTCTTTGTTTGCCAGCATCAGGAAAGTGAAAATCGGTACGATAATCATATACATCAGCCAGGTCATGGCATTGACGACAGAAGGCATCACCTGATTTCTGATAAAACTTGTTGTGTTTGCAAGAATGGATGACCTTGCCTGAAGCACATACTGGTCAACCTCATCCTGAGAAAACATGGATGGGATCGGATCAGGCAGAGATTCAATAAACTCATAGGTTCTGTTTGAAATTATGGTGTCAAAATCATCCTTTCTATCACCCTGAGCAGAGAGAGAAATCTGCTGCAGACTGGTATAGAACTGATTTGCCTGCTGGACAATCTTAGGAACAATAAACACAATAATACCGATGGACAGCCCAACAAACAGCACCATAGTTATTATAGAAGCAGGCATTCTTTTGAGCTTAAACTTATTTATCAGGAGTCTGACTAACCAGTCCAGACAGTAGGCAATGCACAGTGCCACCACCAGAGGTCCCACCAGCCACATGAAATAGTATACAACCACGAAAGCAGCCAGAAGAACAAATGCAAATTCAATCGTACCAGGTTCAGAAAAATGTCTGGAATACCAGCTCTTGAATAACTTAATCATAATCAATCCTTTTGTTTCAGGATCATTATATGCAAAAACAGGGCATGACGATTATAAAAACACTGTTTTTTAAAAGTATTTATATAACGCTCGCATAATTAAGAATTAAACCATAATCATAAACTATACAATTTAAGGTATTCTCGGTTCTGTCTGGCGTGGTAGAATTTCAGACAGTCTTTTGAAGGAGTATGTATGAAAAGGTCAATTAAAAAGAACCTGTATTCTCTGATATGTGCAATGTTTATAACATCAGCAGCACAGGCTGCAGACAATATATTCATCCCGGAAATGGGCACAGCCGGAGCCAGAGGTATGACCGTCCAGACCGAAAGACTGTACGGAGAGTATTTTATGAGAAAGGCTCGTGGTGCCGGGATCATAAGTTACGATCCGGTAATGACCGAATTTATAAATTCAGTTGGTCAGAAACTTGTACTCAATGCAAATAATGTATATTTTCCCTATGAATTCTTTCTCTCCGCCGATCCATCTTTAAATGCGGCCGCTTTTTTAGGAGGAAAGGTTCAGGTAAATGCAGGTCTGTTCCATTACACGGATAATGAGGATGAATTTGCATCAGTTCTCGCCCACGAAATTTCACATATCACTCAAAGACATATTGCAAGATTTATTGAAGAACAGTCAGACCGCGGTGCGATTTCAATCGCCAGCATCATAGGATCTATTGCGCTGGCAATCATAAATCCTACAGTGGGTGCTGCGGCTTTCTCTACTTCAGCAGGTCTTATGGCTCAGACCGGAATCAACTTCACCAGAGACAATGAATATGAAGCGGACAGAATCGGTATTTCCGTTCTGGATAAAGCAGGCTACAATCCTATGGCTATGAGTACTCTGTTCAAAAAACTCTTCTCTATGCAGGGTAACATCAACAGTGCCTATGCACTTTTAATCGATCACCCTTTATCAGAGATCCGTGTTGCAGAGGCTTATAACCGAGCAAAGAACCTACCTAAAAGGAAGAATTCTACCGATCCAAACTTCATGTTTGCCAAAGCCCGTGTAGATGTCAGATATATGAATCTGAAGCTCAATGAATTCAAGGAAAGACTGCAGAATACAGAAAAAGTTAACAAGTATTACAAAAACTATGCCTTAGCTCTTATCTACTATGGAGAGAAAAACTATTCAAAGGCAAAAGAATACCTTGAAAATCTCTCCTCTATGGCTTCTAATGACTTTATTGTTGATCTGTATACCGATATTGATCTTGAAAGCGGCAATACCTCATCAGCAATATCAAGACTAAGAGTTCTCTACAGCAAAAAGCCTTACGACAGTGCTATTACCATCAATCTAGCCAATGCTTATCTTAAGGCAAGAGAAGGAAAACAGGCACAGCAGGTGCTGGAAAAATTCCTGCAGAAATATCCGAATGATTCCTTTGCCTCAGAAATGCTGACCGAAAGCTTCCTGCAGCAGAAAAACAAATGTCAGGCTCTAATTACCAATGCCCAGACTATGGCTTTGAAATCAGATTACACCAGAGCATTTAACAGTCTCAATGATGCAATGCATACCTGCAAAGGCTCATATTCTCAGATCGCCCGCGCTCAGTACTCAAAAATCTCATCTCAGAAAGATTTTGACGAAAAACTCGAAAAAAGACGCTGATTTCTATTCAAAAAAACATTCATATATAAAAATGAGAGTTGCAGTTTTGTCTACAACTCTCCTGTAAATCTTTTCAAGCTGTATATTTTCTTTACATCTTGGGGCTGGATTCAGCTAGTTTTTCGAGAGAAACAACGTTAGTTGAAACAAAGAAAAAAATATACCTCAAAAAAACAAGAGACTATCCCCCCAAAAAAAATGTAGTGAACTACATTCGGCGCAAGATCTTCCTAAATCAGAATATCCACTGACATTTCAGATTATTGATAAAAATGCCTTTTTTTTGAGAAAAATCACCAATTCCCGAATAATGTAGTAAACTTGTTTAGATTTTTTCTTTTAAGTGAAATGAACTAAGTGAGTTTGCGTTATGACACAGTGTTTTCATACTGTTAAAGAACTAAGAGATTATTTAAAACCTTTAAAAGCTCAAGGAAAGACCGTAGGTCTTGTTCCTACTATGGGAGCTCTGCATCAGGGACATGCAACACTGATATCAAATTCAGCAAAGGAAAATGACATCACTGTTGTTAGTGTTTTCGTAAATCCAACTCAGTTTGGACCAAACGAAGACTTTGATGCTTATCCAAGAACTCTTGATGCTGATCTTGAGGTAGTAGCAAAGGCAGGCGGTGACGTTGTATTTGCGCCTTCTCCTAAAGAGATGTATCCAAGTGCTGATGACACCTGGGTTGAGGTAACAGGTAACATCACCAAGGTTTTATGTGGAAAAACCAGACCAATCCACTTCAGAGGTGTAACCACTGTTGTCTCCAAGCTCTTTAATATCGTTGGACCAACCCGTGCCTACTTTGGACAGAAAGATGCACAGCAGGTTGAAGTGCTGCGCCGTATGGTCAAGGATATGTTCTTTGATCTTGAGCTTAGAATTGTTCCTATCGTAAGAGAAGATTCAGGTCTTGCAAGAAGTTCAAGAAATACCTATCTGTCAGCTGAAGAAAAGACTGCTGCAGTTGTTCTTTCAAAGACTCTTAAGAGTGCCTTAGAGAAATTCAAATCCGGCTGCACAAATTTAAACGACATTATCAGCTTCACAAAGACTGAGATTGCAAAAGAACCTCTGGCCAACATTGAATATGTTGAATGCTACGGTCTTCCTGGTCTTTACGAGCTTAAAGAGGAAATCACAGCCCCTGCCCTGCTGGCAGTTGCAGTACGATTCGGTACAACTAGACTGATTGATAATATCATCCTGGAGTAAAAGATGATTTATACCATGATGCACGGCAAAATTCACCGTGCAACAGTTACAGAGGCAAATCTCGAATACGTCGGCTCTATTACCATTGACGAGGATCTGCTTGAGGCATCAGGCATTCTTCCAGGAGAAAGAGTTCAGATTGTGAATAACAACAATGGTGCCAGACTTGAGACCTACACCATTCCTGGAGAGCGTGGTTCCGGCGTTATCTGTCTGAACGGAGCCGCAGCCCGCTGTGCCATGAAGGGAGATATCGTCATTATCATTGCCTATGCCCAGATGGACGAAAAGGAAGCTCGTGAACTTAAACCAAAGGTGGTTTTAGTTGATGAGAAAAATCACATCGTCAGAAATTTTTCAGAAAAGGCAAACGCTACTGTCTAACAGGAAACCAAATCACCGGGATTTTAAGATGCTCCTTTTTACAGGAGCATTTTTTATAGGTTAAGAAGGGATTTCACAAAAGGAATGGTCAGATAGTGAGACTGTTCAATCTGAGCCTTTTCCAGTCTGTCCAGAATCTCAACAAGTGATCTCATGTCACGGTTGCAGTGTCTGACCAGGAAGGTTGCAGTATTCTCCGGCAGATTGAAGTGTCGCATCTGAGCTCTTCTGGAAACAGCCTCAATACACTCATTCTCATTTAAGTAGTTAAGCTGGAATTTGACTCCGCTTGAAAGTCTGGTGGTCAGATCTTTTTTACTGAAAGGAATGGTATCAAAAGAGGTTCTGCCGCTCATAATCAGAGTGCCTTCACGACGGTCATACCAGCGGTTATACAGACCAAACAGTGAAATCTCAAACTGCTCATCACCGGCGATGGCATCTACATTATCAAGCATAATGATTTTAGGAAGATCAACATCTAAAACCATTGGGCCCAAAGTCTTAGCCAGATTCAGATCTAAGAAGAAACAGTTGTTAATCTGAGCTGAATTCAGCTGAAACAGCGCATTCATAAGATGAGTCTTACCACAGCCCTCTGGGCCGAAATAATAGTAAAACTCATTCACCTCGTTCTCAACAGCACGCTTCAGGGAAGAAACCGCAAAGGAATTTGAACCTTCAACAAAAGTTGAAAAGTCACTTTTATCCGAAATCTTGAAATCTAAAGCCTGCTGATATGGAACCTTGTTTTTTTCTTCCATTTCTATCCTTAATGTTCACTACTATGATTATCTTTCTAAAGCAACTGATGAATTATCTGAATCATCAGTAATGGTAATCACAGGAACATCATTGGAGGTATCTCCGGCAGGCTTCTGAGCAGGAACAGTGGTGGTAACCTCAACGGTCTCCTTTACTGTCTCCTTGGTATAGGCCTCGTTGCCGTAGTTATTGATAGAAGAGGTAACTCTCTGGGTGGTTGTAGTGGTAACAGAACCAACGTTATCGGCTGGCTTTGCAGCACCCTTTGACTCATTGAATCTGTATGTCCATGGAGCAACCTTTGTAAACTCTGAAGCATGGGTAAAGGTACCATCCAGAATAGCTGGAGATGAGCCGGTTGGGATCAGGAAGATAACGCCCTCTGAGTTGTATCCAAGTACCTGAATATCTGATTCATAACCGTAGGTTATCAGAATGCGTTTGATTCTTGGGTAGTCTGCCACATTCTCAATATCGGTAATCAGAACTCTTACACCGCCCTTTACAGGTCCAAGTGCAATAGAGCCATCATCTGTCACAGGAGTAATGGTATCAGCTTCATTTGCGGAGGTGGCAACAGGAGCTGCAGGTGCTGCAGTACTGCCTGTATTTGAGGAGTTCATCAGAACCTGTGCAATCTGAGCAGACATCTGAGAAGTTGCAGTATCAGCATCGCCACTGTTGGCACCGCTGCCTAATGACTTGCCATCTGCATCACAGAGGTTCCACTTTACTGAATAGCCGTTATTGGCTGAATCGCGCTCCATAACACCGCTTACAAAATACTTGGCGTCATAGCGCTTTGAAGCCTTGGCAATCAGTTCATCTGAATGAGAAACGATAGTCTGGGAGTTTACCTGCTGAACATCATCAAGATCCATTACAGGGAACATGATATTGAATCTGTTCTGGGTTGCTGCACCCTGCAGTTTCTTTACGAATTCAGCCTCTCCCTCACCTGAAAGCAGAGAAGAGTCTGCTGAGGACAGATCAGCAATCCAGGCTACAATAGTACCGGTCTCTCCATTCCATACACCGATACCCTTTGATGATAGAAGATTCTTTACCTTCTCGTCATTGAAACTTACACACAGATTATTGCCGTTGATGCTGATGGTTTCAATGGTGGTACGGATATCCTCTAGGGAAAGAGAATGTGAAGGATCAGTAACATTTGCAGAAGTTGCATCGGAGAATGCCTTTACAATCGCATTGTCCATTCCATTGTCCAGTGGAGTCTCAAAAATCTCAGTTGCACTTGCACCACAACTGAGCATTGCCGCACATAATAATGTAATTATTTTCATTGAATTCCCCAAGCCTAATTTCTGCATTTTATTCACTAAAAATAAGAGATATTCCCCGTGTTTTTATGATTTTCTGCTCTCTGAAAAATATGATATCTATCAGATTTTCAAGAGAGATTTTAACAGAACCTCTGTTTTCGTCAAAACCGAAAAAACACAGAAAACATCTGTTGATTAATTATCTGAACACAAAAAGCATATATCTATGATAGCGATCAGTAATACTGCAGGTAACTCTTTATAATATAAGGAGTTTTTGTCAGTATCAAAAGAAAAAATCTACTGATCTGCCATAATTTCACCTGCATAATTCTACCACATACTAGGACACATGAAATTTCATATTTGAGATGAAATTACCCTCCAATTTCTGTAAAATTGCGCACAGAATTTTTCGTTTGACCAAAAGTTTTACCTGGAGACTAAAATGGCATCAAATTTGACCTACAAAGAAGCTGGCGTTGATATTAATGCTGGAGATGAGCTGGTTCAGCGCATCAAGGCCCCTGTTAAAAAGACCACAAGACCAGAGGTTATTGGCGGACTAGGCGGATTTGGAGCTTTAACCAGAATTCCAAAGGGATATACAAATCCTGTATTGGTAACCGGTACAGACGGTGTTGGTACCAAACTGCGTCTTGCAATTGATCTGAAGAGACACTCAACCGTGGGTCAGGATCTGGTTGCAATGAGCGTTAATGATATTGTGGTTCAGGGTGCTGAGCCTTTTTTATTTTTAGACTACTATGGAACAGGTAAGCTGGACGTTGATACAGCTACCACAGTGGTTACCGGAATTGCTCACGGCTGTGAGCTGAGCGGCTGTGCTCTGGTTGGCGGTGAAACCGCTGAAATGCCAGGCATGTACGAGGAAGGCGACTATGACCTGGCCGGTTTTGCTGTTGGTGTTGTTGATGAGGATAAAATCATCGACGGTTCAAAGGTAAAGGTTGGCGACAAGCTGATCGGTATTGCTTCATCAGGCCCTCACTCAAATGGATACTCTCTGATTCGTGCAATTCTTAAGAAATGCGGAGTAAATCCTTTAGAGGACAAGCTTTCAGACGGAACCTTAATAGCAGATGCTCTTATGGCTCCAACCAGAATCTATGTTAAGCAGATCCTCAAGCTGATTAAGGAAGTTGATGTTCACGCTTTAGCTCACATCACCGGCGGCGGTTTCTGGGAGAACATTCCTAGAGTTCTGCCTGAGGGAACCTGTGCAGCCTGTGACGGTGATTCATGGCAGCGTCCAGAAGTATTCAAGTTCCTAAAGACTCAGGGCAACGTTGATGCCTATGAGATGTTCAGAACCTTCAACTGCGGAGTAGGTATGATTGCTGTAGTAGCAGCTGCAGAGGCAGACAAGGCTGTTGAGCTACTTAACTCTTTAGGAGAGAAGGCATGGGTACTTGGTGAAATTGCTCCTACAGGTGCAGACGGCAAGCAGGTTACCATCAAGAACTACGAAAACTTCTAATTTACTTTACAGAATATATTTCGCAGAAAAAGCTTCACTGAAAAAGTGGAGCTTTTTTTATACATTTAAAATGCATATACAAAAACAAATATGTTATAGTAACGCATTTATAAAAGCCTTGAAAAATCTAGGAGACTCAGCGATTTTTATGAGCTTTTCAAAAGACTTTTTCAGGTTAAATAAACAAAACAGCAGACTGTTTTTATGTCTGCTGCAAATGAATAAAGAACTAAAACTCAGGAATATATTTTAGCGTCCTTTGGAGGTGCTACTTGTGAACGCATACAACATTGACTGGTGGGGAAATAAGTATTTTGGAGTAAACAGCAAGGGTCACGTTGTTGTACATCCAAACCCAAATGAAACTGATACAGAAGTAGATCTTGCTGATCTGGTAAAAGAAAGAGCAAAGCTAGGACAGAGACTGCCTGCCTTATTCTGTTTCCCTCAGATTCTACAGAACAGACTTTTTGATATAAACAACGCTTTCAAGGAAGCCCAGGAAGAATACGGATATAAGGGCGGTTACAACCTAATCTATCCTATCAAGGTTAACCAGCATCGCAGAGTTCTAGAATCAATCACCAGCTGTTGTACAGAGTTTGAACCAATCGGTCTTGAAGCCGGTTCCAAGGCTGAGCTGATGGCCGTGCTTGCACATGCCGGCAGAAATCAGTCCATGATTGTATGTAACGGCTACAAGGATCGTGAATACATTCGTCTGGCCTTAGACGGTGAAAAAATGGGTCACCGTGTATTCCTGGTTATCGAAAAAATGTCTGAGCTCAAGATTGTGCTTGAGGAATCCGCCCGTCTTGATGTTATTCCAAGATTAGGTGTCCGTGCCCGTCTGGCTTCACAGGGTTCCGGCAAATGGCAGTCCTCAGGCGGCGAAAGCTCAAAGTTCGGACTGGCTGCCTCTCAGGTTCTGAAGCTGGTTGCTACTTTAAAAGAGCACGGAAAGATTGAATGGCTTCAGCTGCTGCACTTCCACTTAGGTTCACAGATGTCAAACATCCGTGATATCACCCGCGGTGTAAGAGAAAGCTCCAAGTTCTTCGTTGAACTGTCAAAGCTTGGCGTTAACATTAAATATTTCGATGTTGGCGGCGGTTTGGGTGTTGATTATGAAGGCACCCGTTCACAGACAGACTGCTCTGTAAACTACTCATTAAAGGAGTATGCAAACAACATCGTCTGGACCATCGGTGATGCCTGCCGTGAGAATAATCTTCCAGAGCCTAAGATCCTTACTGAATCAGGCCGTGCTCTGACCGTTTATCACGCTGTTCTGGTATCAAACGTAATCGGTATTGAGCGCAACGAATTCACTGTTCCAGAAAAACCTCTTCCAGAATCTCCACGTGCCTTGTTCAACCTGTTTGAAACCTGGGAGGAGATGCACAAGGATGTAATCAGACGTTCATTGCGTGAGTGGCTGCATGACTCTCAGTATGATCTGCAGGAAATCCACGAAGGCTATGTGTCAGGTGACGTTACCCTGCAGCAGAGAGCCAAGGCCGAGCAGATTTATATCTGCATCTGCAAGAAGATTCAGCAGGCTCTGGATCCAACCAACAAGTCTCACCGTGTACTGATTGATGAGCTTGATGAGCGTATGGCGGACAAGCTGTACCTGAATTTCTCCCTGTTCCAGTCTCTGCCTGATGCCTGGGGTATCGATCAGATCTTCCCGGTTCTGCCTTTAGAGAATCTGGATAAGCCACTTACCAGACGTGCTGTACTGCTGGATATCACCTGCGATTCTGACGGTGCCATCTCTCAGTATGTTGAAGGTGATGATATCTCCAACACCATGCCATTCCCAGAGTATGATGTGGACAATCCTCCTATGATCGGCTTCTTCATGGTTGGCGCATACCAGGAAATTCTTGGTAACATGCATAACCTGTTCGGCAACACCGAAGTTTATGATGTATATGCCTATGGAGATGGGAAAGTCAGTGTTTCTCTGTCAGATGAGGGAAGTACTGTTGCAGATATGTTACGATATGTACTGCTGGATCCATCCAAGCTGCTCAACGAATTCAGCAATGAGGTTTTAAGAAATCAGAATAATCTTGATGAAAAGACACAGCGCGCTTTCATCGAGGAATTTAAATCAGGTCTATATGGTTATACCTATCTAGAGGAAGACTAAATGCAGACATTAAATCACGAGAACGATATTTCACTGGTATCTAATGCCTTTGGATTTCTACGTACACCTTTAAACTTTGAGCCATACAGCAGTGATGCTGATGTGGTAATTACAGGTGTTCCTTTTGATATGGCTACCTCCGGCCGTGCAGGCACCCGCTTTGGACCAAATGCCATCAGACAGATTTCAACCCAGCTGGCATGGGAGCACTGTCGCTATCCATGGAAGTTCAACGTTCTGGATAAGCTGAACGTTGTTGACTGCGGAGATCTGGTTTATTCATTCGGTGACAACCAGGATATGGTAAACAAGCTGATAGCTCATGCAGACAAGCTACTTGCATCAGGTAAGAAGATGCTGACCTTCGGCGGTGATCATTTCATCACCCTGCCTCTTCTACGCGCTCATGCCAAGAAATACGGCAAGCTGTCACTAATTCATTTTGATGCTCACGCTGACACCTATTCAAACGGTTCAGATTTCGATCATGGCACCATGTTCTATCATGCTCCTAATGAAGATCTGATTGACGTCAAGAAGTCAGTTCAGGTTGGTATCCGTACTGAATTTGATGAGAAGGACGGTTTCCTGGTACTGGACGGTGCTGCTGCAAATGATATGTCTGTTGAGGATATTTCCCTTGCAATCCATGAGAGAGTTGGCGGTAGCAAGTGCTATATCAGTTTTGATATCGACTGTCTTGATCCTGCATACGCTCCTGGTACAGGTACTCCTGTAGTAGGAGGTATGAGCACCGACAAGATCATGAAGATTCTACGCGCTCTTAAAGATCTTGATATTGTGGGCATGGACATTGTTGAAGTTTCACCAGCTTACGATCATGGTGATATTACATCATTAGCTGCAGCTTCAATCGCACTTGAGATGCTGTACATGGAAGGCTACAAGAGAATGTAATCTTCACTCTCTTCCACGTTATGTGTAACTAAGAGTCATCAATAATCCTCAGCACCAGCTGGGGATTTATATTACAAACTTCCTCAAGATCCACCTAGATTACATAACTTATATTGTCTACTACAAAAGCTATCTGTTGTGTAATGTCTGTTTTTCTCCACACTGAAACATAACGCTGAGTATTTACCTGCAATTTTTCTTTCATTGAAAAAAGCTCAGATTTTCTCATATTAATGTGATTTTCAAAGCATTTTAAATATCAAAAGTAGTCATTAATTACTCAAAATCACAATTATCTACCATAGTTAAATTATGGGCATTCTTTTGTTAATGCTTGAAATATTTTTTTTTCGGGGAGTTGTGAATGAAAACTAATACCATTGACAAAAGTGAATCATGTGCTTTAGAAAATAAAAAGATGCAGAAAGTCTCAAATGACACTCTTTATAAAGAAATTAAACTGAAAAATTCTCCTCGAATAAAGCCTCTTGCCGTTGCTTTAAGTGTCGTTCTTTCATATTTTCCGTTTTCAAGTCAGGTTGACGCTCAAGGATTTACCTCTCCATGGATAGTAGGACCAACAGAGACTATATATCTTTACGGAGATAACCAGATTAACGTTTCTAATTTCTACGAAGGTGCAACTGCGATTATTTACGGCACTCTTGATTATACAAAAAGCACAAGTATTGAGACCAATATTTATGCCAACTTCAAATTAGGAATGCCTTATAATGACTTCAACAGCATAACAGTATACGGAAATCTTATAGGTAATAATGGGATTAGTGCTCTTTATGGAGTCTATGTAAATACTAATATAGTACAAGCAAACAATAATACCTTGTTTTTTAAAGCAGGAAGTACAGTAAAAAACGTTCGTGTTTACGGAGCAAAAATTGATAATAAAGGCACCCCTTATGCTGCAACTACTAATTACAACACAGTAATTATTGAGAAAGGAAGTAATTTTACGGGAAATAAAGATCTAGTTGGAGGATATGCAATTTCAGAAAATAATTCATCGGCCTCAAATAATAAAATTATTATTGGATCAGGTGTATTTACTGCCCGGATACGAGCCGGTTGGACAACAACAGCTTCAGCAACCAGTTCAGCAAGTATGTCAAACAATGAGGTATACCTGTATGGAGATGCTGATGTAAGTAGTGAAAATGCAAAAATATATGGAGGTATTGATACAAGTTATGTTGATCCAGATACCCACGTTAAAGATAAAGCAGGTTCCGTAATTGCAGGTAACACTCTAATCTTTGGCTATAACAACATGCCATGGGAGCCTTCAAACTATACGGTTGGCAGTGTAAATAATTTCTCGACCATTCGCCTGGATACAGTAACCTGGGGCAAAACTATTATCATCAATTCATTATCCAATTTCTCCACAGATTCACGTGAAACAAAGGTAGATACATCAAACGTAAGTTTTTCCGGAGTTCAAATGCTATCTCCAGGAGATAGCTATGATATGCTGACAGTTTCCAATAAAGATCCAGAAGCAAGTCTCGGTCTGACAACAGGTGAATCAAGTTTTACTTTCGGTACTGCCCTTGAAGGTTCAGGTACAGCAAAACTTTCAGGAAATACAGTTACCTATACCGTTAATAGTATCGAGGCTCAACCTCAGACACATACTGCTGCCATGGCAATGTCTGCTGCTGCAGTTGCTCTAAACCAGGGGGCGGATACAAGCTCAGCAGCCTCATCTAATCTTGCAAATTCAGGACTCACCGGAGTACAGGCATTCTCATCTGTAGGAGGAGGAATGGCTCGTGTTAACACCGGCTCTCACGTTAATGTGAATACCCTGAACTTTTCTGTTGGTGTAGGTAACAACATTCAAAATGACTTCGGTCTGCTTTCAGTAGGCGCTGCATTTGAAGCAGGCTTTGGAAAGTTCAAGAATCACTTTAATGCAGGTAAGGCAGATCCATACATCAAGAAAAACGGTGATATCAGCTATTACGGTGTCACTGTTTTATCAAATATGGCATTTGAGAATCTATGGCATGTAAACGGAGCTTTAAGATACGGTCGTATAAAAACCTCTCAGAATAGAGCTTTATACAATCTTTATACAGGTCAGGCCTACGACATTGACCTAAGTTCCTACTACATAGGAGCCGAATTAGGTGGCGGTAAGGTTATTAAACTTGATGATCTTAACGCTCTGGATTTGTACGGAAAGTATTTCTTCCTGCATCAGGATGGAAACACCTTTAACGCTAGCGGTAAATACGAGCTATCATCAGTGAACAGTCACCGTTTAAGACTTGCTGGCAGATACAGTCATAACTACACTCCAACAACAGTTCTATACACAGGTCTGGGTGCTGAATACGAGTTTGACGGCAAATCTGAACTAAAGATTGACGGAATTTGGGCAAAACCTTCCAAGATGGACGGTATCAGAGGATTCGGAGAACTGGGCGTTACTATTCAGCCATCATCAAATAAGGGACTTATTTTTGATTTGGGTATTAAAGGTCTGTTAGGTGATGGATTCAGAGGTGCATGGGCCAATGCAGAAATGAAATATCTGTTCTAATGGTTCAACGTCTATGCAAAAGCCAGACTACTATTTATATAGCAATCTGGCTTTTTTGTGTTTATTCGTCGTTTTCGACTTCTTCAATAGCCTCAAAAGGACAAACTGACTGGCAGGCTGCACAATCAGCGCACACTGAAGCTTCAATCTGAAAAGAGCCGTCATCCTGCTGTTCAATAGCTCCGCAAGGGCATATATCCTGGCATTCGCCACATTCTGAACAAACTTCTTTGTTAATTACAAACATCGGTTCCACCATATTGGTATGAATAATTCTTGTGGAGGCATATAATACTCTATATTTTTGATTTAAAAAAGGCTTATATATGGACGAGATTAGAGAGAATTTATCAAAAGTCCACCAGGAAATAATAACTTCATGCAGTAAATACGGCAGATCTGAAGAAAAAATCATTGCCGCATATAACTGCGGTGAACGTCATTTCGGTGAATCCTATGCAGTAGAAGCCAGCGAAAAAATCGCCCATCTTAAGGAACAGGGCTACAGGGATATAATCTGGCATTTCATCGGACCAATCCAGAAAAACAAAACCCGTCTTATCGCAGAGCATTTTGATATGGTGGAGAGTCTGGACCGAGCAATTGTGGCTACCCGCTTAAATGATCAGAGACCGGAAGGACTTCCTCCTCTTGAGGTTCTCATTCAGGTGAACATCTCTGATGAGGATCAGAAATCAGGCTGTGCAATCAGTGAAATCGACACCCTGATTGAAACCATACAGAAATGTCCGAAACTGAAGCTTAGAGGCTTTATGGGCGTGGGCATGGATACTCCTGATTTTGAGGTAATCGATAAAGAATTTTCTAAATTAAAGTCCTTATTTGATGAGTACTCAAAGAAACTTGAGGACTTTAATATCCTCTCCATCGGAATGACTCATGATCTGGATATTGCAGTAAAGAATCAAACCACCGAGGTTAGAATCGGTACAGCTATTTTTGGCGCAAGAGAATACAAGACAATGAACACAGACAATCAGAAAATCGCTTTCATCGGTGGAGGCAATATGTCCACCTGCATTTATGAAAGCATTATAGCCTCAGGCTTTAATCCACAGAATATCACCATATCAGGACCGCATCTTGAGAAACTAGAAAAATTCAAGGCAAAAGGCTCTGTTATCACCACCGACAATATTGAAGCTCTGAAGAATGCTGACACAGTGTTCCTCGGAGTAAAGCCTCAGATTCTGACCTCTGTTCTGGATGAACTGGCAGCTTCAGGTATTGCCTTAAACCACAAGCTGTTTGTGTCTATGGCGGCAGGCTACAAACTGAGATCAATTGAGAAAAAGCTTAATACCAGAAAGATCATCCGCATCATGCCTAATACTCCGGCAAAACTCGGCTTAGGTGTGATTGCTGTAGTTTATGACTCAGAAGTCAGCGACAATGAAAAGCAGCTGAGTGAAAAGATGCTTGAAAAAATGGGTACCTGCATTGTAGGTGATGAGGATAATCTTAATGTTATCGGAGCAGTTGCCGGCTGTGGTCCTGCTTTTGTGTACAGATTCATGGAAGCTTTAATCGCTGAAGCTGTAGCTCACGGTCTTTCTGAGGACAATGCAAGAAAAATTGTCGAGCAAACTGTTCTCGGATCAGCTAATATGTCACTTAAGAATCAGGACTGTACCTTAGCCTCACTGCGTGAAGCTGTAACCTCAAAGGGCGGTACTACCTACGCAGGTCTGTGCAAGATGACTGAGGGCAATTTTGAACAGATTATAAAGAATACTGTTCAGGCCAGTCTTGATAGAACATATGAATTTGAAAAGATGTTTTAAACGGAAAATAACATGCAATTAAATTTCTACATTATGCTTGCTGAAGCAGTAATCATACTGTTCGAGCTGCGTTCTTTAATGCAGAGTTCAGGTATTGACTACTACCATCCGGCAACTCAGCTGGTTGTAAAGCTGACCGAACCGGTAATGAAATTGTTACCTTTCAGAAACAGAAACATTAAAGGCTTTTACTATGCAGGATTTATTGTTGCCTTTGTACTGGCCCTTATGTTCTGGTTCGGACTGATTACAATATTCGGCGGTTCAGTAAATATTACCGCAATTATTATGTATGGTGCGCTAATGACTATTAAGAGTTTCGGATATCTGCTGCTGTTTCTGCTTTTAGCTCAGGCTCTATGCTCATGGCTTCCTGCCACCAGAGAATACAGCTTCATGTTCGGACAGCTGACCTACCCTATCGTAGCACCTGTGCAGAAGATTATTCCACCTATCGGAATGATTGATATCTCTCTGATGATTGTGATGATCGCTATCTTTGCTCTAAACAGACTGGCCTATTCAATATTTGGCATGAACTGGGCAATCCTATAAAAAAAATCTCCAGTCATATTTAGTGGCTGGAGACCTTCTTCAAACTTCTTTAACCGTTACTCAAGCGTAAACTCAGGAATCTCTTCCTCAATATTCTCATCAGCATCAATCTTAGGAAGTTCAACTTCTAATGAAGTAATCTTCTGATATCCGCGAGGAAGCATATCACCTACCTTGGTTCTGCTTCCAAGTCTTTCAAGAATTTCCTTATTATTCAGCTTGATAATCTTCTTGCCTGAATGAACAGTTAAGGAGGCACCTTCAGGGATAATCGCCATAGTAGCAAGGCCATCAGCGCCAATGGTTACCTTAGCGGTATTAAGTCCCATAAGCTTGTTACCCTTTCCAGATGAAAGCTCAGGAAGTTCATCCAGCTTGTAAATAAGCAGACGACCTGCCTTACTTGCAACAGCAAGCAGGTCTGTCTTCCTGTTGATAACCTCAACCGGAGGCAGAATTACTGCATCCTCATCAAGATTGATTAAAGCCTTACCAGCCTTTGCTCTTGTCTGCATATCAGTAGACAGAGTTATGAATCCTCTACCCTTGTCCGAGGCTACCACCAGATACTTGTCCTTGTGAGGGATCACCACGTGACAGGCTTTTTCACCTGGCTGGAAGTTTACCTTGGCAGACAGAGGCTCTCCCTGACCTCTGGCAGATGGGAGGTCTTTAATATCAACGCTGTAGGCACGACCAAGTGTGGAGATGAAGCAGGCCTGATCATTAGTCTTACCGGATGCCTTTGACAGGAACTTGTCTCCAGAACGGTAATTGAGAGATGAGGCATCAACGTCATGACCGGATGCGGCACGAACCCAGCCCATCTTTGAGAGAACAACTGTAACAGGAGTACTTGGAATAAGCTCCTCTTCCTTAATAGCTACAGCAGCCTCTCTCTGAACTACAGGACAGCGTCTCTCATCACCGTATAGTTTTGCATCTGCAAGAATTTCTTTTTTAAGGAAAGTCTTAAAACGAGCCTCTGAGCCTAACAGTGTCTCAAGATGTTTCTTTTCGTCGTTAAGCTTATCCATCTCAGCTTTAATCTTGAGTTCTTCAAGTCGGGCCAGCTGACGCAGTTTGGTCTCAAGAATATATTCAACCTGAGCTTCTGACAGGCCGAATCTCTCAATCAGCTTACTCTTAGGATCATCTTCATGGCGGATAATCTCAATTACCTCATCGATATTGAGAATAACCATCATGAAACCTTCTAAGAGATGCAGTCTCTTGTTTACAGCTTCAAGGCGGTGAGACAATCTCTTCTTAACAGTCTCGATTCTGAATACCAGCCACTCTTTAAGGATAGTCTTCAAATCCTTAACTGCAGGTTTACCATCAAGTCCCAGAATATTGATATTAACTCTGTAGGTGTTCTCAAGAGAGGTTACAGCATACAGATGCTCCATCAGCTCATCTATGTTCACACGGTTAGAGCGAGGTGTGATTACAATACGTATTGGATTGTTTCTGTCTGAGGCATTGGTAATATCAGAAACCAGAGGCAGTTTCTTCTTGCTCATCAGATCAGCAATCTGCTTTTCGATAGTTCCTACAGAAATCTGATAAGGAAGAGAGGTAATGATAATCTCATTCTTCTCGACAGTATAGACAGCACGCTGTCTGATTGTACCTCTGCCGGTCTCATAAATCTTTCTTAATTCCTCAGGGGAATTGGTAATCTCAGCAGCACAAGGATAATCTGGAGCAGGAACAAACTGCATCAGATCATCTACTGAAGCATCCGGCTTATCAATCAGATGAACCACGGCGTTGGCTATCTCATTCAGATTATGAGGTGGGATGTCGGTAGCCATGCCTACCGCAATACCGGTTGTACCGTTTAGAAGAATATTTGGCAGACGAGCCGGAAGATATTTAGGCTCATCCACAGTACCGTCAAAATTTGGAATCCACTCGACACAGCCGGTATTAAGATCCTGCAGCAGCACCTCTGAATAAGGAGCAAGTCTGGATTCGGTATAACGCATAGCAGCAAATGACTTAGGATCTTCCACATCACCCCAGTTTCCCTGGCCGTCGACCAGAGGATATCTGTAGGAGAATGGCTGAGCCATCAGCACCATGGCCTCATAACAGGCACTGTCGCCGTGAGGATGATACTTACCCAGAACTTCACCAACAGTTCTTGCTGACTTTACATGCTTTGCTTTAAAGTTGATGCCGAGCTTTGCCATGGCATACACAATTCGTCGCTGTACAGGTTTCATACCGTCAGCAACAGATGGCAGTGCACGATCTCTGATCACACTCATGGAGTAATTCAGATAGGCATTTTCAGCAAACTGCTGTAAAGGCATCAGTTCGATGCCCTCAAGGCTTAAATTTCGATTTTTTTCTTCTGACATCTAAATTTTTCTCACACAACAACGGGCGTTGCGTTTATAATTTATATATATAACAATTATATTTTAAAACAATACAGCAAATAATTTAAATTTTTTTGTGTACTTCGATTCATGGTATACGTTATGAGATATGTACGTTTTTTATCAGCTTTAGCACTTGTTGGCTGTATTTTTTCTGCATCTGCAAAGAATGTTCACGATATTCCAGATTCTCTTTTAGCTAGAGCCGTAAGCTCTTCTATTCCTTATGATGCTCAGTTCGATTACGGCAAACAGGGAAAATCAGCAGATTTTATAAATTCAATCTATCCTGATTATCAGTCATCAGCTTCATTAACCGGTAAGCCTACAGGAACAACTAATCTTGGATCAAACTCTACCAATACTGAGGCAGTTACGCATTCATCCACTTTCACCAATAAAATAGTTGATAGAGTGATAGTTAACAAGAGAGCCCATCAGATGATCCTGATGAAAGATGGACAGGAAGTCAGAAAATTCTGGATTGCCCTGTCAGACAGACCGGAAGGTAAAAAGATGTTTGAAGGTGACCGCAGAACACCTGAGGGAACCTATATTCTGGATTATGTAAAAAGACGTTCAAGTTTCTACAAAGCAATTCATATCTCTTATCCAAATGCACAGGATATTGAGAATGCTCGTAAATACGGCAGAAGACCTGGCGGCATGATCATGGTTCACGGTCAGCCAAATTCAAAGAGAGAGTATCATGACTCAATCCAGAGAACCAACTGGACCAACGGCTGTATCGCTCTTCTGAATCCTGACATGGATATCTTCCTGTCAATGGTAGATGAGGGAACTCCAATTACCATCAATCCTTAAGAAGGAAGCTATCTCTCTGACAAAGCCTGCTTCTATGCAGGTTTTGTTTTATGGAAGAGACCCATTCCACTTTTTTTATGATTCCATGTGAGAATTTTCATCTGAAGACTTAATCACCATAAAATCCTCGTCATTCTTTCCTGTAACCGCATTCTCAAAGGCAGAGATAATTCTGTTACTTTCTATAGTAAAAATAGTATAGGCAAATATGGCTGATATTATTGCAGAAATAAGAGGTATTCCCTTTCTTATTATCTGAGTTAAAGTATTGTTGGTAAGTTTTACACCAAGTGCTTTGCATACTTCTCTTATTAGCTGAGGCAGGAGCAGTTCCTGATGTTTCTGCAGCTGAGATATAAGCTGCTTCTTTGCCTGTTTGGCAACAAACTTAAAGGCCTTGTTCGCCTTGCTGACTCCAGCTCCAACTCCCAGAGCAATAATCATCATATCCCGAAATTCCTCTTCAGTCATACAAGGAGGAAAGCCGTAAATATAGGCTATTTTCTGAGAAAGAACAAAAGTATGATAAAAGAATTGAACAGTATCCACAGGAACAGCAACAAAAATAAAGATACCGCCTGGGACACCACAGGCAGCAGATAATGCCGATAATCCAGTCCTGTGGTGGCGTCTAATCTTCATGGCAAGAGTCTTCAGCTCTTCGGATGACAGGACTTCCAAAGGTGATGTTTTAATGGCCTGCTCTATCTGATCTGAAGTGCATCCTGCAGATAATAAAGCTTTTCGTAAAAAGCGTTCGCGATCGACCTTAACAAATGGAAGTTTGAAGGTTGCATTTAAAGCCTTTAAGAGAAACAGATCTCGTGTTCTTGGTTTAGTAGCAACTGTTTCAGTCATATACGCGACACTTTTTACAACTTGCTATATCAATAGATGAGCACCTTTAGTCATCTGGAAACCAGATTGCAGAAAGATTAGCATCATCATCTCGGTGCTCGTTAAAGAAGATTTCAACAGCTTTAATATCATTCTTTAAGGAACCCTCAGCAGCTACAAACTGAACCGTAGCACATAAGACCTGATCAGGCTCTCCGATATCAGGAGCAAACTCATCCCTTTCATCAGCATTTCTCAGCGAAATTTCCATGGAGTAGTCTTCATCTGTATCCAGTCTGTACAGCCTGTCATAGGCATCTTCGTCATTGATAGGAAGAGCATCTGAAGCTAGGATATGAAAAAGATCAAGTGCATAATCAACGTAATCGTTGAACTCGTCTTCTGTTAAAGCATTAATATCAATCATTTGAAACTAGTTCTCCGCCGGTACAGAATACTGCCTCTGATACATGGTGGAGGCTGTTCAGACAGCCTTTTTTGAAGCTCTTAGAAGCCTCATCCCACATATTCTCCTGAACATAGCAGTTCCTAACCTTTACAAGACAGATTCCTTTATCCTCGAACAGAGCCTTATCATTAAGCTCACACTCAAAGTATGCTAAAGCCCCCTTGATAACCGGGAACTTAAACAGCTCTGATTCCTCTGTATCAACGTTCTGCTCAACAAATTTATTAACAGAACAGTCTCTACCATGAATAGAACCTAGTTTAAGAATTTCTGAAATCTGATTAGAAGCAGGAACAGCTACAACAATCTTACTTCCGTTACGAATGTTCTCTGAAGTAGTATGCCCTTTGTCCAAAACAAGAATTAACTCGTCAGTATCAAAAGGACAATTCCAGGCAGCACTCATACCATTTGGAGTTCCATCCTTTGACTTGGTAAAAATACAAATCATAGGACCACCGGTAAAAGCTCTGTAAGCCAGGTTGGATTCAATCTTCTTATACATGTAATAATCCTTAGTTAGTTATTTATGTATATATAACAACTGAGAAAAGAATAGCACGAATTGAAATTAAGAGACTAGTGACAATTACAAAGATTACGAAACAAAGAAGAAATATTAAGAAAAATGAGAGGACAGATATAAAACAGCCGCATAAAAGATGCGGCCATTTGTAAATTACATTATTGAATCAAGCTCTGCTGGAGGCCAGTTCTCTAGGCGCATACCAAGAGATAAACCTCTCTCAGCAAGAACATCCTTGATCTCGGTAAGAGATTTTTTACCAAGATTTGGAGTCTTAAGAAGCTCAACTTCAGTCTTCTGTACAAGATCACCAATGTATTTAATGCCTTCAGTCTTTAAGCAGTTAGCTGAACGAACAGTTAACTCTAAATCCTCAACAGGACAGATCAGCTTAGGATCGATTAGAGGACGGAATGAAGCATCTTCAGCAGGTGCTACAGAATTTCTGATGTCAACGAATGAATTTAACTGATCAGCAAAAATAGTTGCAGCAATGCCAACTGCATTCTTTGGATCAATTGTTCCGTTGGTTTCGATGTCTAGTATTAACTGCTCTTTCTTGTCAGCTAGTGGTGCAGTGTGAACTGCAACATTTAATACTGGGCAGTAAGAAGCGTCAATCAGTAGACGACCAATAAATCTTTCTTCAGTGCCATCTACGTGTGGATGATTTACTGAAGGAACATATCCACGACCACGGGTTACGTGAAGGTGCATATTAAGTTCTTTGTTTTCTTCTGTCAGATGACAGATGATCTGCTCAGGATTTCTAATTTCGATGCCAGCAGGACACTGAATATCACCTGCAGTTACAGGGCCAATGCCTTTCTTTCTAATATGAAGAACTGGTTCATCTCTTAGCATTCCTTCAGCAGCTACAGCAACTTCTTTTAGATTTAAAAGAATAAGAAGAATATCTTCTTGTATGCCTTCTACTGCACTGTATTCATGCACTACACCATCAATTTCAACTGCGGTGATGGCATATCCAGGAATAGAGGACAGCATAATACGACGGAGTGCTGTGCCTACACATCTTTTATGTTTGGCTTAATAGAATCAATGATCTGATCCAAGGTCTCACCCTCGTTTTTAAGTACAGTTAGTAAGCTAGAAAATCTAAATGGGCGCAGTTAGACAGCGCCCATCAGGATTTTTATTCAGCTGCAGATGAATCTTTTGACTCTTCAGCAACTTCTGGGCGGTCAGTTAGCATGATGTAAGCAACTGGTGCTCTATCACATGCACGTAAACCAGCCTTTAAGATACGGGTGTAGCCGCCGTTACGGTTAGCAGATAGCTTACCGATAACAGTGAAAAGCTTAGCTACAACTGCATCGTCACGAAGACGAGCAAAAGCTAAACGACGGTTAGCAACAGTATCAACCTTAGCTAGAGTGATTAATGGCTCAACGAAGCGACGTAGTTCCTTAGCCTTAGGAACAGTGGTCTTGATTACTTCGTAAGTGATTAATGCCTTAGCTAGGTTACGGTACAGAGCAGCACGATGTGCTGAAGTACGACCTAAATGACGGCCACTTAAACGATGACGCATTTTTAATTCCTTCTAAAACAGTTATTTGTTTGGCACACGAAGTCCTGCAGGAGGCCAGTTAGCCACACGCATACCTAAAGACAGATTTCTCTGAGCAAGAACATCCTTAATTTCATTTAATGACTTCTTACCTAGATTTGGAGTCTTTAGAAGTTCAACTTCAGTTCTTTGTACCAAATCGCCGATGTAAATGATTTGCTCCGCCTTTAAGCAGTTTGCTGAACGAACAGTAAGCTCTAAATCATCAACAAGCTGCATTAAAACAGGATCTGGCATAGGAGGAGCAGCTGGAGTAACAACTCTCTCACTGATTTCTTCCTTATCAACCAGATTTACCATGCTGTCACAGATCAGGCTAGAAGCTTTCATTAAGGCAACCTCTGGAGCAATAGTTCCATCGGTTTCCATATCAATGACTAATCTGTCTAAGTCTGTACGCTGTTCAACACGAGCTGACTCAACCTCATATACGTAACGACGTACTGGGCAGTAGTTAGCATCAATCAGAATAACGTCCTCTGACTCGGCAGGTACATGGTCCTCAGAGGTGGTTTTAACATAGCCACAACCTGAGGTAATGCGAAGTTTCATCGACAACGAAGCCTTGGCACCTTTTAAAGTGCAAATACGGGCTTCAGGGTCAACAAATGATAAATTTTCAGGACATACGATGTCAGAAGCATGAACTTCTCCCTCGCCACGTCTCTCAATTGTTAACCAAACAGGCTCAGTAAGAGGCTCTTTTGAAGTAATTGCAAGTGATTTTAAATTCATAACCACTTCGAAAATACTTTCAACAAGATCATCCTTTTTGCTGTTTACATTCTTTACGCCCGCCATCTGGAATGCATCAATTGCTGTTCCAGACAGGGTCTTTAGTAAAATTCCACTTAAAGCTACACCAAGAGTATAACCGAAACCACGCTCCAAAGGCTCAAGCACTAAACGTGCATGATTTGGACTGATTTCATTATAATCAACTGGCTTTGGCTTTAGTAGTTCAACAACAGACACTAGAGATACCCCACATTGTTAAAGCGGTGCTGGCAATGTTGCCTAAATTACTTAGAATACAATTCGACGATCAGTGCTTCCTTGATATCAGAAGGTAGCTCTGCACGCTCAGGATTGCTCTTATAAGTACCCTTCATATGATCGTGATCAACATCGATCCAAGTAGGTTTTGTAGCACGCTGACCGCTTAAATCGATAGCTGCCTTGATACGTAACTGCTTCTTAGCCTTTTCGCGAACAGCTACAACATCAGAAGGCTGAACCTGGTAAGAAGGAATGTTTACGATCTGATCGTTTACAGTAATAGCCTTGTGGCTTACTAACTGACGTGCTTCCATACGAGTTGAACCAAAACCCATACGATAAACAACGTTATCTAAACGAGCCTCTAGAAGCTGTAACAGGTTCTCACCGGTGTTACCATTCATTCTTGAAGCTTTCTTGTAGTAGTTACGGAACTGACGCTCTAGAACGCCGTAAATACGACGAACCTTCTGCTTCTCACGTAACTGCATGCCGTAATCTGATAGACGTGCTTTGTTTGCGCCATGCTGACCAGGTGCAGTATCTAACTTGCACTTGGTGTCAATTGCGCGAACGCCTGACTTTAAGAATAAGTCTACACCCTCACGGCGGCTTAATTTCAGGGCTGGACCTGTATATTTTGCCATTTATCTTTCTCCAGAAATTGAACTCGACAGGTTATACGCGACGCTTTTTAGGTGGGCGACAACCGTTATGAGGGATAGGGGTAACATCAGTAATGTTAGTGATCTTGTAACCCTGTGCATTTAAAGCACGGATTGAAGACTCACGACCAGGACCTGGTCCCTTTACCATAACTTCAAGGTTCTTAACACCGAACTCTTTTGCAGACTCGCCTGCACGCTCAGCAGCAACCTGTGCAGCATATGGAGTTGATTTACGTGAACCACGGAAACCTGAACCACCTGCGGTTGCCCATGAAAGAACGTTACCCTGTCGATCTGAAATGGTTACGATAGTGTTATTGAAAGATGCATGGATATGAGCTACGCCATCAGCAACCTGCTTCTTTGAGCGCTTGCTTGTGCGAGCCTTGTTATTAATTTCTGCCATCTAAAGCTCTCCTACTTCTTAATGCTCTTACGTGGACCCTTACGAGTACGTGCATTAGTCTTAGTACGCTGACCACGTACTGGTAAACCTCTGCGGTGACGTAAACCACGATAAGTACCTAAGTCCATTAGGCGCTTGATGTTCATAGAAATTTCACGGCGTAAGTCACCTTCAACGGTGAACTTGCCAACTTCGGCACGAATCTTGTCGATGACAGTCTCATCTAAGTCTTTTAACTTAGCATACTCATCAACACCAGCGTTAGCTAAGATTTCGCTAGCGCGGGTTGGGCCGATACCATAGATTGACTGTAAAGCAATCACGGCGATCTTCTGATCAGGCACATTAATGCCAGCTATACGGGCCACTATTGATCTCCTATAACATAGGTCGGTTTAAAACAAAGGCTGTCGCAAAGCCCGTTAGGATACGCGACAACCGCTATAGTGCACTTTGGCATGTCAGAAAAGCACCAAGATTTCTCTTAGTGCTTTTTAAGCTGTATGATTATACAGATTTTAATCTAAATATGCAACATAAATTGCATATTTAAAGCATTAGCCCTGACGCTGCTTATGCTTTGGATTATCGCAGATAACACGTACTACACCATTGCGACGAACAATTTTGCAGTTGCGGCAAATCTTTTTAACTGAAGCACCAACTTTCATTTTTATTCTCCAATTAACAAATATTAACGACCGTAATTTCTTAAATTTGCTTTACGCATGATGTCGCCATACTGCTGATTCATCATGTGACTCTGTAACTGAGATACGAAGTCCATGCATACAACAACAATAATCAATAATGATGTACCACCGAAATAGAACTGGACATTAAACCAATTCATAAGTAACTGTGGAACAAGGCATACTGCTACCATGTATAAAGAACCACTTAAGGTTAGACGAGTCATTACCTTATCAATGAATCTTGCTGTCTGCTCACCAGGACGGATACCAGGAATAAAGGCACCACCCTTCTTTAAGTTCTCTGCTACTTCACGAGGATTAAACACAAGTGCAGTATAGAAGAAGGTAAAGAATACGATAGCAGCTGCATATAGTAATTCATATAGAGGCTGACCAGGTTGTAAGAACACTGAAATGCTGCTTAAAACATTAGCTACAGCATTATCGCCTTGGCCGAACCAAGATACAACAGTACCAGGGAACAGAATAATTGATGAAGCAAAAATTGCTGGAATAACACCTGATAAGTTGATCTTTAATGGTAAATTAGAGCGTGGCTGAGAGTAAATTCTATTACCCATCTGGCGTTTAGCGTATTCGATTACGATCTTACGCTGACCGCGCTCAACGAAAACCACGAAGAAGGTCACTAGGACCACAACTACACCAATCAGTAGCAATGCGATGGTTGATAAATCACCCTGACGTGACTGCTCAAAGGTTCTTGCAAGTGCTGAAGGCAGACCTGCTACGATACCAGCGAAAATGATAAGTGAAATACCATTTCCAACGCCACGCTCGGTAATCTGTTCACCAAGCCACATTAGCAACATAGTACCGGTTACTAAGCTAACAGTTGTAACAAAGTAGAAACCGAAACCAGGATTATCAACTAATCCAGGCATCATGTTTGGAATACCGGTTGCCATACCAAAAGCCTGAATTGCTGCAAGGAGCACTGTTGAAATACGTGTGTACTGAGTAATCTTACGACGACCAGACTCACCTTCTTTACGAAGAGCAGCTAAATCCTTGTTAATAACAGCAAGCAATTGGATGATAATTGATGCAGAGATATATGGCATGATACCTAATGCTAAAACTGAAGCACGCTCTAAAGCGCCTCCAGAGAACATGTTGAACATGCCAATAATGGTTCCGCTTTGCGAATCGAAAACGCGTTGAAGTACGTCAGCATTCACACCTGGAACAGGAATATATGAACCAAGTCTGAACATAATTAAAGCAATAACAACAAATAAAAGACGCTGACGTAATTCGCCAGAGCCCTTAGTCTGCTGATTTGCCATTTCGCGACTTCTTTCAAAAAGCGACTTTCTAGCCATGCAAAACCTCATTAGGGGGCTATAAAGCCCCCGTTAATAACTAGCCTCTAGCAGCCTTTTTTGCTGCCTTCTGCTCTGCAGTCTTCTTGGCAGGCTTTACCTTGCCAACTGCTGCTAGGTTATCTAAACGAGTCTTCTGCTTAGCAGCTGACTTCTTGTTTGATAACTCGCGACGAGCAGCTGCATCAGTAGTGTACTGAGCAATCTCAACGGTACCGCCAACTGCCTCAATAGCAGCCTTAGCACCCTTGGTGCAGCCTAAGCCCTTTAGAGTGATCTTCTTGGTGAAGTTAGGAACGCGTGATAATACAACCTTTACGTACTTAACTTTCTTGTTGATTAAACGAGCTGCTAATAAAGCATTCATATCAACAACATCACCTTCGATACGATTTAAATCGTTTAGTGTTACTTCAGCAGTAACGTCAGCCTTTGGAGACCAGAAACCAAATTTTGGTAAACGGATCTTTAATGGCATCTGACCGCCTTCGAAGCCTGGACGCTTGTGAGCGCTCTTACGTGCGCCAGCACCCTTAACACCACGACCACAGGTCTTACCTAAGCCTGAACCAATACCACGACCAACGCGGTTAGAAACCTTGCGTGATCCCTCTGCAGGCTTTAAAGTGTTTAGTTGCATGGTTTACTCCTCTACCTTTAGTAAGTAGCTAACCTTATTAATCATACCGCGAACTGATGGAGTATCCTCTAGCTCAACAGTGTGACGAATACGGCGTAAGCCTAGACCTTTAACAGTCTCAACGTGCTTTGGCTTGCGACCAATAACGCTCTTAATTAGAGTAACTTTAACGGTTTTCTTATCTGCCATTTTTTACTCCAGAATTTCCTTAACTGAAAGGCCACGCTTTGCAGCAATTGCCTCAGGAGTACGCATTGAAGCTAAAGCAGCAACAGTAGCACGAACTACGTTGATTGGGTTTGTTGAACCGTAAGCCTTAGCTAGAACATTACGAACACCAGCTACTTCAAGAACAGCACGCATAGCACCACCAGCAATAATACCGGTACCTTCTGATGCAGGCTGCATGTAAACCATAGAACCTGAATGCTCACCCTTAACAGCGTGGAATAAGGTTCCATTGTTTAACTGAATATTGCTGTTTACGTTACGGCGAGCCTGCTCAATTGCCTTCTGAGAGCGGTGAAAGAGAAAATACGACCACCTTTTACAACTTTAGCTACACGATTAACTGCAACTAATTTTTCCTGCAGCTCGCCAGCTTGAGTTTCGTCTTTGTGTTGCATTTCACACTCCTAGAACTTAAGGCCGGCTTCACGAGCTGCGTCAGCTAATGCTGCTACACGACCGTGATACTGATAGCCTGATCTGTCAAAAGCTACGGTTTCAACCTTAGCTGCAATTGCACGCTCAGCAACAGCCTTACCAACTGCCTTAGCAGCCTCGATGTTGCCAGTGTACTTAAGGTCCTTTGCAAGGTCCTTATCTAAAGTGCTAGCTGAAGCTAAAACACGGTTATCATTGCTGATAATCTGTGCATAAATGTGACGTGGAGTACGGGTAACAACTAAACGGGTTACACCTAACTCATGCATCTTTGCACGAGACTTAGTAGCGCGGCGAATGCGTGCTTCTTTCTTATCGAACATGTTATGCCACCCTATTATTTCTTCTTAGCTTCTTTAATGTGAATGATTTCGTCAGCATAACGAACACCCTTGCCCTTGTATGGCTCAGGAGCACGGAATGCGCGAACCTTAGCTGCAACCTGACCTAGCAGAGCCTTATCATAGCTCTTTAGAATAATGTCAGTCTGAGCTGGGCACTCAGCGGTGATACCCTCTGGTAGCTCGAAATCGATTGGATGTGAGTAGCCTAAAACTAAGTTTAGAACCTTACCCTTAACAGCAGCACGGTAACCAACACCAACTAGCTTTAATGCCTTCTCGAAGCCCTTATCTAAACCAACAACCATGTTGTGTAGAAGAGCACGAGTGGTACCAGACTGCATGTTTGAGTCCTGAGACTCATCTTTCTGTGCAACCTTAATCTGGCCGTTATCAACGGTAACAGTAACTAAAGGATGTACATTTAAGCTCATCTCGCCTTTCTTAGACTTGATGGTAACTTTCTGACCGTCGAGAGAAACTTCGACGCCCTGAGGAACAACGATAGGTTCCTTAGCAATACGTGACATGTTGCCTCCCTAAATTATGCGACGTAGCAGATAACTTCGCCGCCCAGGCCGTCCTTACGGGCAGCACGATCGGTCATTAAGCCTTTAGAAGTAGAGATAACAGCGATACCTAAACCGTTCATGATACGTGGTAGCTCGTTGCTTCTCTTGTAAATACGAAGACCAGGACGTGAAACACGCTGGATTAACTCGATAACTGGAGCTCCTTCGTAGTACTTAAGGCCAATTTCTAAAACCTTCTTAACGTCTCCGTTCTCAGAAACTGAAGAAATGTAACCTTCCTTCAGTAGTAGGTTAGCAATAGCAACCTTTAACTTTGATGAAGGCATTGAAACGGAAACTTTGCCAGATGCCTGGCCGTTGCGAATGCGGGTTAGTAAATCCGCAATAGGATCTTGCATCATTTGTATCTCTCCTCTTACCAGCTAGCCTTGTGTAGACCAGGGATCTCGCCACGCATCATGTGCTCACGTAGCTTGATACGGCATAAACCGAACTTACGTAAGTAACCATGTGGACGACCAGTCTCACTGCAGCGGTTACGCTGACGTGAAGGGCTTGAATCGCGAGGTAGTGAAGCTAATGCTTGCACTGCAGCGAAGCGCTCTTCATCAGAAGAAGAAACACTTGAAATAATCTTTTTGAGATCTTCACGCTTTGCACGATACTGCTCTGCAAGACGCTTTCTCTTAAGATCTCTGTAAATCATTGAAGTCTTAGCCATTAGTTCGTCCTCGAATTACTTGTTGGCCTGAGTACGGAATGGGAAGTTGAAAGCCTCAAGAAGTGCTCTGCCTTCTTCATCTGACTTAGCAGTGGTGGTGATAGTAATATCTAAGCCACGAACTGTATCAACTTTATCAAAATCGATCTCAGGGAAAATGATTTGCTCACGTACGCCCATAGAGTAATTTCCTCTACCATCAAATGACTTAGCTGATAAGCCACGGAAATCACGGATACGTGGAATTGCAATCACGATTAAACGCTCGAGGAACTCCCACATACGCTCACCGCGTAGGGTAACTTTACAACCGATTGGATAGCCCTCACGAATATGGAAGCCCGCTACGGATTTGCGAACTTTGGTGATTAGAGGCTTCTGACCAGCAATAGCGGTCATGTCCTTTGCAGCGTTCTCTAGAACTTTCTTGTCTGCAACTGCTTCACCAACACCCATATTCAGGGTGATCTTCTCAATCCGAGGGACTTGCATGATTGTCTTGTAACCAAATTTTTCTGTTAAGGCTTTGATTACTTCCTGCTTGTATAGATCATGCAGTTTCGCCATCGTTATTCTCCTTTAATAAACACTACTTAGCTGAAGGGATAGTCTTATCGTTAGACTTGAAGAAACGAACTTTCTTGCCGTCTTCTACTCTAAAACCAACACGATCTGCTTTCTTAGTATCTGGGTTATAGATTGCAACGTTAGAAACATCGATAGGTGCTACTAAGTCAACAATACCGCCCTGAATGCCAAGATTTGGGTTAGGTTTCTGGTGTTTTTTCTTGACATTAATGCCTTCTACAAACACCTTGTGCTCACTTGGTAATACACGGGTAACTTTACCAGTCTTGCCCTTATCTTTACCAGTGATAACGATTACTTCGTCATTGGTGCGAATTTTCGCTGCCATAGTTTTAATACTCCCGATTTTAAATTAGAGTACTTCTGGAGCTAATGATACGATCTTCATAAACTGCTCTGAACGTAGTTCACGAGTAACAGGTCCGAAAATACGAGTACCAATAGGCTCATGCTGTGCAGTTAAAAGAACTGCTGCGTTACTGTCAAAGCGAATTACTGAACCGTCTGGTCTGCGAACACCTTTCTTGGTGCGAACAACAACAGCGTCTAGTACGTCGCCCTTCTTAACTTTGCCGCGAGGAATAGCGTCTTTTACAGACACCTTAATAATGTCGCCAATGCCTGCGTAACGGCGGTGTGAACCACCTAGAACCTTAATACACATAACAGCACGTGCGCCAGAATTGTCGGCAACGTCAAGCATGCTTTGCATCTGGATCATTTGTAAATGCTCCGGTTAATACCAATTAAAACAACTTTCTAAAACAAAATTAGAAAGGCGCTAAAATATACCACAAAAAAAAAGAGACCGCAAGCACAAAAATGCAGCGGTCTCTTTTTTATATTTTATTAGGCGTTAACAGCCTTCTCGATTACGCTAACTAGCTTCCAAGCGATAGTCTTAGAAACTGGTCTGCATTCGCAAATCTCAACAATATCACCAACGTGAGCAGCGTTCTCAGCATCAGATACGTGGAACTTGGTAGTACGGGTAATAATCTTACCGTATACTGGGTGAGCAACACGGCGCTCAACAGCAACTACACAAGCCTTCTGCATCTTGTCGCTAACAACACGACCACGTAGGGAACGAGCGATTTTCTCTGACATTTATGTCTTCCTCTACTTTGCGCTCTCTGAGTTTAACTTCTCAGAAAGGATAGTGTTAATACGTGCGATGTCGCGACGTACCTTACGAACGTTGTCAGTCTGCTGTAATGAACCAGTCTTTAACTGAAAACGTAGATTAAACTGCTCGCGCTGAAGATTTGAAAGTTCAGTCTTTAAGTCTTCAACGGACTTATTACGTAAATCGTTTGCTTGCATTAGATCACCTGCTTACGAACGAAGGTAGTTGTTACAGAAAGTTTAGCAGCTGCAAGACGGAATGCCTCGCGAGCAACTTCTTCAGTAATACCACCAATCTCGAAAAGTACACGACCAGGCTGAATTGGAGCAACCCAGTACTCAACAGTACCTTTACCTTTACCCATACGAACACCTAGAGCTTTCTGAGTGATTGGCTTGTCTGGGAATACACGAATCCAAACTTTACCTTCACGCTTCATCTCACGGGTGAATGCACGACGTGCAGCTTCGATCTCACGAGCAGTAATCTGACCGCGAGAAGTTGCCTTAAGACCAAACTCGCCGAATGAAACGGTTGAGCCAGCGTATGCTAGACCCTCGTTACGGCCTTTCTGAGTCTTACGATATTTAGTACGTTTTGGTTGTAACATTTATCCTTCTCCGTTACTCAGAAGCCTTTGCTTCTTCAGCCTTCTTAGCACCACGACGACCACGGCCTGGACGAGCCTGGTTCTCATCGCGACGACCACGACGACCTGCTGGAGCAGCTGCATTGTTACGGTTCTCAGTCTCTTCCTGAGTTAGAGGTAGACCACCTAAAACTTCACCCTTGAAGATCCAAACCTTAACACCGATTACACCATAGGTTGTAACAGCCTCTGATAAAGCGTAGTCGATATCAGCACGTAGAGTGTGTAGAGGTACGCGACCTTCACGTAGCCACTCTGAACGAGCGATTTCAGCACCACCTAGACGGCCTGATACTTCAACCTTGATACCCTTAGCACCAGCACGCATTGCATTCTGGATTGCCTTCTTCATAGCGCGACGGAACATTACACGACGCTCTAACTGAGAAGCAATAGAATCAGCAACTAACTTAGCGTCTAGATCAGGCTTGCGAATCTCGCTGATATTAACCTGAGCTGGAACACCAGCAATTGCAGAGATCTTCTGACGTAACTTCTCAACGTCTTCGCCCTTCTTACCAATTACGATACCAGGACGAGCAGTGCAGATAGTTACACGAATGCTCTTTGCAGGACGATCGATAACAATCTTAGAAACAGATGCATTCTTCAGTTCAGCAGTTAAATACTTACGAACTTCGGCATCGCTCTTGATGTTAGCTGGGAACTGTGCAGTAGATGCATACCAAACTGATGAATATGGTCTGGTGATACCTAGACGAATTCCGTTTGGATTAATTTTCTGACCCATATTTACTCCTAACGCTCTGCAACAACAACGGTAATGTGAGAGGTACGCTTTACGATGCGGTCAGCACGGCCTTTAGCACGTGGCATGATACGCTTTAAAGATGGACCCTCATCAACCATAATCTTAGCAACAACTAAATCGTCGATGTCTAAAGACTGATTGTGCTCTGCGTTAGCAATTGCTGAAAGCAGAACTTTACGGATTAGTGCAGCAGCCTTCTTTGGGCTGAACTCTAACAAATCCAGAGCTTTCTGAACAGGTAAACCGCGAACTTGATCTGCGACCAGGCGGGTTTTCTGAGCAGAAGAGCGAGCATATTTGTGGATTGCTTTAACTTCCATTACATTAAACTCCAATTAGGCCTTAGCATCAGCTACGGTGTGACCCTTAAAGGTACGAGTAGGTGCAAACTCACCTAGCTTGTGACCAACCATTTCGTCTGAAACGAATACAGGTACATGTTGACGACCGTTGTGAACAGCGATGGTCATTCCAATCATCTGAGGAATGATAACTGAACGGCGTGACCAGGTCTTAACTGGCTTCTTGTCACCAGTCTCAAGAACCTTTAGTACCTTCTTTAATAAGGACGCATCAATAAATGGACCTTTTTTCAAAGAACGTGGCATTTTAAATCCTCGCTATCGATTAACGGTGATGAACAATGTACTTGTCAGTACGCTTGTTCTTACGGGTCTTGTAACCCTTACATGGAGTACCCCAAGGAGAACGTGGCTGAATGCCCTTGTTACGGCCCTCACCACCACCATGTGGGTGATCGATAGGGTTCATTGACATACCACGAACGGTTGGACGTACACCGCGCCAACGGTTAGCACCAGCTTTACCTAACTGAGCAAGCATGTGCTCGCCATTACCGATTTCACCAACAGTTGCACGGCCTTCTGCTAAAACTTTACGCATTTCGCCTGAACGCATACGTAAGGTTACATAAGCACCTTCTTTAGCAACTAGTTCACAGTAGCAGCCAGCTGAACGTGCGAATACAGCACCTGCACCTGGGTTTAACTCAACTGCGTGAATGGTAGTACCTAGAGGAATGTTGCGCATTGGTAATGCATTACCTACCTTGATAGGAGCATCAACACCTGAAACAACAACATCACCCTGCTTTAAGCCCTTAGGAGCTAGGATATAGCTGCGGGTACCATCGGTATAGCAAACTAATGCGATGTGAGCTGAACGGTTTGGATCATACTCAATACGCTCTACGCGTGCCTCAATACCATCCTTCTGACGCTTGAAATCGATTAAACGATAGCGCTGCTTGTGACCACCACCAATGTGACGAGTTGAAATGTGACCGTAATTATCACGACCACCAGTCTTACGCTTCTCAACGGTTAGAGAACGTAATGGACCACCTTTCCATAAGCCAGGGGTCTTAACCTGAACAACGTGACGACGAGCTGGAGTGGTTGGCTTTGCCTTAACGATTGCCATTATTTGCTCTCCTTGTTAATCTGCTGTGAGGTAGCCTCAAGATCTAACTGAGTGCCCTCTGGAAGAGTAACATAAGCCTTTTTCCAGTCTGAACGCTTGCCAATACCACGTGCAGTGCGACGTACTTTACCCTGGAAGTTTAGGGTGCGAACACCTTCAACCTTCACATTGAAGATCATCTCAACAGCAGCTTTGATTTCTTCCTTGGTTGCGTCCTTTAATACCTTGAATACTAGAGTATTCTTTTCCTGTGCAGCGGTGCTCTTCTCAGAGATAACTGGTGCACGAAGAACATTTAATAAACGAGCTTCAGACATTATTTAAGCAACTCCTCTACCTTCTTAACAGCTGCAGAAGTCATTAGAACCTTGTCGAAACCAACTAGATTTACTGGGTTGAACTCAGCAGTACCTGGCTGGCAAACTTCTACTCTGTATAGGTTACGAGATGCTAAGAATAAATTCTGTTCGAAAGCATCAGTAACAATTAGAACCTGCTTTAGACCTAGATCCTTTAGCTTATTAACTAAAGACTTGGTCTTGTGGTCTTCTACCTTGAAATCGTCAACAACAACTAAACGGTCCTGACGAACTAACTCAGATAGGATGCTGCACATTGCAACACGGTACATCTTACGATTTACCTTCTGAGTCCAATCCTGTGGCTTAGCAGCAAATACAGTACCACCTGCACGCCATAATGGAGAACGGGTAGAACCTGCGCGTGCGCGACCTGTGCCCTTCTGACGGAAAGGCTTCTTACCGCCGCCTGAAACCTCAGAACGGGTCTTCTGAGCTTTAGTACCGGCGCGTGCAGTGCTTAGGTATGAAACAACTACCTGGTGCACTAATGGCTCGTTGAACTCGCGACCAAAGGTGCTGTCTAGCACTTCTAGCTGCTTGTCTGCGCCAACTAACTTTAATTCCATGATCCTATTACCTCGGGTTAAGCTTTAAGACTTGGTCTTACAATCACGTCACCGTTATTAGCACCTGGAACAGCGCCTTTTACGAGAAGTAGATTGCGTTCTGCGTCGATGCGAACTAAGTCAAGGCACTGTACAGTAACCTTCTCAGAACCCATGTGACCAACCATCTTCTTGCCCTTGAAAACTCTACCTGGAGTTTGGTTCTGACCGGTAGAACCAGGTACACGATGTGAACGTGAGTTACCGTGTGTATAATCCTGGTGTAAGAAGTTGTAACGCTTGATAGTACCTGCAGTACCTTTACCTTTTGACTGGCCGGTAACGTCTACTTTCTTAACATCTTGGAAAGCGTCTACTTTGATCTCGTCGCCAACTTTGTATGAAGCTAGCTCGGTATCAGTTAAACGGAACTCCCATAAGCCACGGCCTGCCTGTACGCCTGACTTTGCGAAGTGACCAATTTCAGCTTTGGTCATACGACTTGCTTTGCGATCACCAGTTGTAACCTGAATAGCGGTATAGCCGTCATTCTCTAGGTTCTTGATCTGGGTTACGCGGTTTGCCTCAACCTGGATGACTGTTACTGGAACAGATTTGCCGTTCTCATTGAAAACACGGGTCATACCAAGCTTGCGGCCGATTAAACCGATTGACATTGTATTATTCCCCTATTAGCGAAGGCTGATCTGAACATCCACACCAGCTGCAAGATCTAAACGCATTAATGCGTCTACAGTCTTCTCAGTTGGCTCAACGATATCAACTAAGCGCTTGTGAGTACGGATTTCGTACTGATCACGAGCATCTTTGTTAACATGTGGAGAGATAAGGATTGTGTAGCGCTCCTTACGAGTAGGAAGCGGAATTGGACCGCGAACCTGAGCACCAGTGCGCTTTGCGGTCTCAACAATTTCAGCGGTTGAATGATCGATCAATCTGTGGTCGTATGCCTTTAGACGGATCCTAATTCTTTGATTCTGCATTGCAGACTCCATTTTAAAAATAAAAGAACATACAACACCCGCCTTCTCATTTCGGATCGATAGAGAGGAAGTGTCGTAATTACCAATTACTCCCAAAATTAGGGAGAGTATCCACAGCCGCATCATATAGAAGTAGGGCTGGTTTGTAATTCCATACACTAAGGGTATGGATACAAAGTGCCATTATTATACTGAATTTTAGCTTCTGCGCAAGCTTTTTTTTAATTATTTAAAAATTACTTTCCAAACAAAAAGTTATTACTCTGTCTAATTCAGAAGCTCAGTAGGAAAAAAATTCACTAATGTTTTGTCTCAGGAATTTCATCAAGATGCATCTTGCCATACATGGTCAGGACGCTATTTTTATCAAGAGCATAGGCTTTATCTGCAAGATTCAGACTGTCATCCATTCCAGGCAGACCGCTTATCCCCATAATACGTACTGTAAGATCAAAAATAAGATCATTTGAAAAATACTTATCCTTGTTCTGGACAAGTGCGTCATGGATTTTAGGATTATCCTGAACGTATCTATCAGATAGATAGACCGCCAAAGGAATTCTCAGCATCTGACCATTGAGATTTACAGGATCATGACCGCCTACCACATGAGGATCCTCTCCATGATCAGAGAAGTAAATCATGGCCTTGAAATTGGATTTCTCACTGGCCTTTGAGTATATCTTCTCAAGAATATAGTCTGTATAGAGTACGGTATCATCATAATAGTCCAGAGTCTCATCCTGTCCTTCAAATTTAATAAACTCTGAAGGCAGTCGCTTATCGTACTTCTGATGACTTCCCATCAGATGAATAACCACAAATACGTTCTTGTTGTCATCAATGTTTGGGAATCTCTTTACTATCTCCTCGTCAAAGAAAACGCCTTCCATCTTTGAGGAGCCGTTTACCCAGATTTCATGATTTGCAGTAGAAGAGATAACAGTTACTGGGGTTTCATAGACTCCGTATTTACGCTGATTACTGATCCAGTAGGTATCAAATCCAGAGGCTCTGGCAAGCTCAATGATTGAATAAGCATCAACAGTCTGCTTTTTCTGGTACTGATTTGCCTCGGTCAGAGAATAGGATAACGCCTGAACTGTCTGAGGCCAGGAAGAGTAGGCATTGGTAAACAGAATATGATTTGGATTCTTTAGCTGTTCACACAGATATGGAGTGTTTTCCCTATCAAAACCATAAGCCTGCATTCTGTCTCGAGTTTCAGACTCCCCAACCACGAGCACAAAAAGATTGCCTGAAGGATCAGTTGAGTCAGATAGCTTCAGCGTGTTAAGCTTATTGAGCTTTGCAAGACGCTGTGATTTCTGCTGTTTGTAGATTTCAAAGTTATCCAGCTGTTTTGACGTAACCTTTATTATAGAGAATGGCAGATAGTCCATTCTTGGCAGAGCCAGCCAAACAGATGAGGCAAGACAGAGGAAGAAAGACAGAAACACAGAAAGATTCTTTGAATCAACCCCCTCAACCTTTCTGAAGAAAAAGGCATTGATTGCATATATAACGACCAGAGCAACAAAGGCCAGGAACCACATGATATTGAAATTACTCTGAATGAATTCTGTACCTTCTGTAGCATTTGTCTGTGCCAGAGCGATGATGATATCAGAGGAAATCAGCGAACCTGTGGCCACAAAATAACAGATGAGAACTGAGGGAAGAAGAACAAAGGCAAAAAGCACCACATAGGAAATAACCAGACAGATTTTCCTTAAAAAAACAGTCTCTATGGCCAGAGCAAGAGCTTTTACCATGGTACAGGCGGAAAAGGCCACCAGGGAAAAAGCAACACCTTTACAGAAATCAAACAGCGATGTATTTAGTCCCAGCAGCAGAGAAAATACATAGACACTCAGATAGGTAAACAGAAAAACAATGGCAAATCTTATAAGTGGCTTCTTAAATACAGAGAGTCGGAAAGCCATAAAAATAGAGACTATGCCCAGAGTCAGGTATATAAAAAAGGTTATATAACTGCGTAAAGAAAAATCATATACCCCATATAAAATCAGAGTCAGGATAACCGGCACCGCAAGACTCAGAAGATTTCTCTTGTCCGAACTGAATATCATAAAGTAGCCTTTAAGAATACAAAATCTTTATAAATCAGAGTATTAACGCCTTGTTTCACCAGGCGTCATATTTGTTAGCCGTATATCATACTCCAAAGACAGAAAAACACACTAATTTCTGATTAGCACCGACAGCTTAGATACAAATGTCGGTTTTGCAATACCTTAAGTATAGTCAAAGAAAAGTGATATAATCACCGCCTGTTTTCGTATATATAAAGGATATAAAACCAGCATGGATTTTAATTTCAGACTGCCGGACAACTTTGCAAAAGACTCGCCTAAAAAAGATCTTAAACTTCCTGACAATGCCAATGGTCTGGTTGTTCACTGTTGCTGTGCCCCATGCTCAACAAGTCTTGTTGAATGTCTAATCTTCAACAAGATCAGGCCTCTGATGTTTTTCTACAATCCAAATATCTATCCAACAGAAGAATACGAAAAAAGACGCGATGAATGGATTCACCTGTGTGAACTGCTGCAGATTGAGTATGTAATCGGCGACTATGACTACAGCATGTGGCTTGATGCGGTAAAGGGACTTGAGGATGAACCTGAAAGAGGTCGCCGCTGTCTTAAATGCTTCACTCACAGACTTACAGTAACTGCTCTTTTTGCTAAATCCCGTGGTATCAACACCTTCACAACCACTCTGTGTACCTCAAGATGGAAAAGTAAAAAACAGGTAGATGAAGCTGGATTCAGAGCTCAGGATAAAGTAGAAGGAACCTTCTACTGGGATCAGGACTGGAGAAAGGAAGGTCTTGTAGGCAGACGCTATGAGCTGGTAAAGGAAATCAACTTCTATAATCAGCTTTACTGCGGCTGTGAGTTCTCGCAGGTAAGTGCAAACTACTGTAAGAAAGGTATAGTTGAAAAGGAAGAAAAAAAGTAGAACTACACTGCTTCACAGAGGAAACAGTGTAGAAATGTAAGTTAGGCTCCGTACTGTTTTCTGTACTCGAGCATTGCTGGGATATGCTCTTTTAGCTTGTCATCGTTCTCAATATATTTGAGCAGATCATCAAAGGTAACGATGGAAATAATCTTAATACCAATCTGCTCCTCTGCCTCGGCAATAGCACTCTTTTCGCCTTTACCCTTTTCCATACGGTTTAAAGCAATAATTGCTGCCTTAAAATGTGCGCCATTCTCCTTAATCAGAGCTTCAGACTCGCGAATTGCGGTACCTGCGGTGATTACATCGTCAACCAGCAGAATATCCCCCTTTAAAGGAGCGCCTACCAGATTTCCTCCTTCACCGTGGTCTTTCTTCTCTTTACGGTTGAAGCACCATGGAACATTTCGGTTGTGCTCAGAAGATAAAGCCATGGCGGTAGCGCAGGCTAGAGGGATTCCTTTGTAAGCAGGTCCGAACAGGACGTCAAATGATATGCCGGCATCCACCAGGGCATGAGCATAGCATGAACCAAGAGTGGCCAGATCTTCACCGGTATTGAAACCGCCTGCATTGAAGAAATATGGGCTGGTTCTTCCTGATTTGAGAACAAAGCTGCCGAATTTTAAAACACCCTTGCTTAAAGCAAGTTCAATGAATTTTCTCTGATATTCCTGCATTTTTAACCTCGAAAGTTTTCGCACATCTTACATTATTATTACCAGGATTCCAAAACAAAAATGTTGTTTGCAAAAGAGCAGTGCAAATGCTTAAAATGTTCAGGTAATTTGAAATCATTTCTGAGAAAACGAGGTAATTATGGCTGATATTTCCAGCATGACCGGTTCATCAAACAGAATCATAAACACCGACAGAGTTAACATCAGTATTGATATCACCTCTGTCAACAACCGCTTTCTTGAAATTTACCTCAAAATGCCGGATCAGCTAAGACATCTTGATTCAAAACTCAGAAGCATTATTCAGGAAAAACTGACCCGAGGAAAGATTGACTGCTATCTTAGTTATGCCTTAAATGCTACAGATTCTCTTAATATCAATCAGGATGTGCTGCATGCCCTGGCTAATGCAGTATCAAAAATAAACCAGGAACTGCCTCAGTCAAACGTTAATGCACTGGAGATACTGAACTACCCCGGAGTAATCAGTCAGGAAGCTAATCTTCAGGAACTTATAGATGAGGAGATTTTAAGAAACTTCTCAGAGGCTATTGATACCCTGAAAGAAAACCGCAGAAAGGAAGGAATCAAACTAAAAGAGGCTCTAATCTCCAGACTGGATAAGATAGTCGAGTTATCTAAGATCGTTGGAGCACAGCTGGAGAAGCTGGTTGAGCTGGAAAGACAGAGAATTGTAAGTAAAATCAGTACACTGGATGTAAACGTCAATCCTGAAAGACTGGAGCAGGAGGTTGCTCTGGCAGCTCAGCGAGCTGACGTTCGTGAGGAGTATGACCGACTTCTGGCTCATGTTAAGGAAGTAAAAAGCATTCTTGAAAAGGGAGGCATCTGCGGAAAGCGCCTTGATTTCATGATGCAGGAGTTCAACCGTGAATCCAACACTTTGGCCTCAAAGGCATCAAATCTTGAGATAACTCAGGTTGCGGTTGAGCTGAAGGTACTGGTTGAGCAGATGAGAGAACAGGTTCAGAACATAGAATAGTTATGCTCCTGTCTTATGATGTATTTTAGTGGCTAGCCTTAGGTTAGCCACAAATGTTTATCCAGAATGTTTTTATGTTAACTGTCGTTTCTATAGGATTAAACCACAGGTAAATTTAAACTTAAAGCACATAAAAACGGATTAGATATAATTACCCTGACCTAAAGCACGAACAGCCTGAAGCAGACTTGCAAAGACAACAGGCACTCCTTCAACCCCCTTCTTCTGTATTGCATCCACCAGAAGCAGAGCCAACCCCGGTTTAGATTTGCGCTTAATTGCCATATCAATGATTTTATCAGAGGTCAGGCCCTTGCGCTGCTGACTGTTAGAAGAGACTCCTGCAGCTATTCTGAAAGTCTTGTCATATCCCTGAGAATACAGATAATGTTCAATATCCTTCTGAGGAATAACCGTAAGGTGACGGTCACGTCTCTTGTTAGGAATAAAGTTTAAAGCCACCTCGGCATATTTTTTTCCGGCCTCGTCACCGTCAGTCAGAACATGGAAGGCAATACCCAGCTGTGTTGCCACCTTTATCAGAGGTTTCAATCCGCATTGGGCAAATTCAATAATTCTGATTCCCTCACAGGCCAGAGATATACCGAGAATTGAAGCTATCTGAGTTAGAATCCAGACTTCAGTTTCACCTTCAACCAGAATCCAGGTTCTTGCAAAGAATGCCATTGGTCTGTTCATTCTGATATGGAATGCAATTCGTCTTAAATCATCATTGTTAAGAGAAGAGGTCTCAGGATCAATCTGGAAACAGACAGTATCATAGAACTTTCTGTGTAAGCGTCTTAGAGACTGTAATGGTACGGAGGACAGCAAATCACCGCTGTTGGTGGTTACAATCTTCTGGGTTGCAGTTACTGAAAGCAGAGACCAGAAAGACAGTAGCAGTGAAGGATGGAAACGTGACTCAATATCCTCAATAATCATAATTGGAGAGGCATTCTTGTCTAAAACACGGTCACCCTGAGAGAGAAACAGTGCCGAAGCAATGTAGGTCAGTACCACCTTAGATCTTGTGAGGCCTGGAGCAGTCAGCATGTTCCTGATTGAAGACAGAGATTCAAGGGAAATTGGACTTTTTACAATCTCATCAATGTTTCTTGGGTTTCTCCTGACCGAATCTGTATCATTATCCTGATTGTAGTTGCCAAGATATTTATCAAGATAGGCGGTAAACATCTTAAGCAGCGAGGAAACATTCTCAGAGGACAGATCGTTGTCATTAAAGATAAGAGAGGCCATATGGGAGATTTTCTCTCCCTTTTTGCTTTTGGAGAATCTCTTGTTGTCCATACGACTGTCACGAAGTCTGAACACTGGATTCAGTCTGATAATTGTATAGAAGGCTTCTTCGTAGTTTTCAGTCTTTTTAAAACTGTCATTGTTTTTATTTACCAGATTATGAATAGTTACGAATTCATCCTTCTCCTCACTGTAGAAAGCCACAATCTGCCAGTGAATATAATAGGCTCCGCTGTCATCGAAATACCAGAATGGCTTTAATGCAGGATGTGATTCCGCATAACCTGCAATCGCACTTTCTCTGAAATACAGATCGATGTGAATGTGATTATCGGTTTTCTTGAAAACATCCTCCTCTTCCTGATGCTTGTAGTTGGAGATAAACCGGTTGATTTCAGTAAGAAAATCGGCTGCGTTTGAGGTTCCGGAAAGCTGTTCATTCATGATGGACTGAGCTTTTTCAAGCTTGTCCTTCTTGTACTGTTCCACAGCCTCGGCCTCAAAGGATATGGCCTTACGTCTGGTTACTCTTTCAACCAGATTTTCTTTTGGGAAAGTATCATAGGACTTGAGCTCTACAGGAACGTAAAGGTCTTTTTCTTCAAACTGACAGAGTTTTTCGCCCTGACCGAGAACCATCCACAGGGCGCGAAGGAGAGATGTCTTACCCCAGTGATTCTCACCGATAAGAACTGTGCTGGTATCTTCAAAGTTTATGGATAATTTACGGATACCACGGAAATTAACTACTTTAGCTTTTTCGAGATACATGCAATTCCCTAGTACATACCTACTACTAAAGTTAAAGTAGAGTGAAAATCAAAGCAATCAAATAAAAAAAAAGCCATGATAATAATCACAGCTTTTTTTCAGAAATTTAGCGTTTAAACACGATGCCAGGTTGTTCCCTGAGGTCCGTCCTCAAGTTCAATATGCATCTCTTTTAGCTTGTCACGGGCTGCATCTGCACGAGCCCAGTCCTTAGCTTTACGTGCTTCATTACGCTCTTTGATTAGAGCCTCAATTTCAGCAGAATCATCGTCACCGGCACCAGAGGTCAGGAACACAGTTGGGTCCTGCTCTAATATTCCGAGGACTGAAGCAAGCTGCTTTAGACGTCCTGCCAGATACTGAGCCTTTTCTCCTGATTCCTTGTTGATCTGCTTTGCAAGGTCAAACAGAACTGAAATAGCGCCTGGAGTATTGAAATCATCATCCATATACTCCTTGAATTTTGCAGTGTACTCATCTTCAGCACTCTGAGGTTCAATAGGAGTGGTATCACGCAGAGTGGTATACAGTCTGTTAAGGGCTGCTCTTGCCTTATCCAGATTTTCCTGAGAATAGTTCAGAGGACTTCTGTACTGGCCAGACAGCAGGAAGTAACGTACTGTTTCAGCGTCATAGGTCTCAAGAACATCACGGATAGTAAAGAAGTTGTTCAGAGACTTTGACATCTTCTCCTCATTAATCATCACCATACCGGAGTGCATCCAGTAGTGAACATATGAAGAATGATGTGCACAGCAGCTCTGAGCAATCTCATTCTCATGGTGAGGGAAGATCAGATCTGAACCGCCGCCATGAATATCAAATTCAGCACCAAGGTGTTTACCGTTCATGGCAGAACACTCAATATGCCAACCAGGGCGGCCCTCACCCCATGGGGACTCCCAGGCAGGCTCACCTGGCTTTGACATCTTCCACAGAACAAAGTCCAGAGGATTGTGCTTGGTCTTAGCTACCTCAATACGGCTGCCAGCCTGCAGTTCTTCAATCTTCTGACCAGAAAGACGACCGTATTCCTTGAAGGAGTCAATATTGAATACCACATCACCGTTGTCGGAAACATAGGCATTGCCGTTATCAATAAGTTTCTGAACAAGAGCAATAATTTCCTTGATATTGTCAGTAGCGCGAGGCTCAATATCAGGGCGCTTGATATTCAGAGCATCAAAGTCCTTGTGCATTTCAACAATGAACTGTTCTGCAAGATCTTTTGCAGGAATGCCTCGTTCATTTGCTCTTCTGATAATCTTGTCATCAATATCAGTAATATTTCTGATATATGTTACATCGTATCCTGAATAACGCAGATAACGTACAATCACATCGAAATTAACAAAAGTACGAGCATGACCGATATGACACAGATCGTATACTGTAACGCCACATACGTACATTCCGATCTTGCCTTCGTTGATTGGTTTGAATTCCTGCTTGCTTCTAGTTAGTGTGTTGTATATTTTTAACATTTTTTATCTCTGCGTTCCGTCATTTATCCTCATAAAAAGAAGATACGACGTAATATTTGGGAAAAAGATTTTACCCAGAAAACTGATTTATATTTACAAATGCCGTGGATTATATCATTTTTTTGCTGCTATATCACCGAAAAGCCGAGTCTGTATCCACTATACTTCCTTTTTTTTATCGATATGGAGCAGAAGCTGTTTTAAGTAAATACGGGAGCTCAATTTTTTTATAAATTAGAAGAATTCTGCGGTATTTCTCCTTCAATACGAGTTAAAGTTCTTAAAAACTGTAAAAAAAAGCTCATTCGTTGTAAAATGCATCAGATTATTTTTCATCATCTTATTAGAGAGAACTTAAATGATTACTTTAAAAACTACCCTAGGTGATATCGTCATTGAGCTTGATTATGATAAGGCTCCTAATACCGCTAAAAACTTTGAGGACTATGTAAAGTCAGGTTTCTACAAGGGAACCATTTTCCACAGAGTTATTAAGGGCTTTATGATCCAGGGTGGCGGTCTTGAGAAGGACATGAATCAGAAACAGACCAATGCTCCTATCAAGAACGAGGCAGATAATGGTCTTAAGAATGATCGCGGAACTATTGCAATGGCAAGAACAATGGATCCTCATTCTGCAACTGCACAGTTCTTCATCAACACTGTTAACAACGATATGCTGAACTTCCGTTCAAAGGATATGAACGGCTGGGGCTACTGTGTATTTGGCAAGGTAGTATCAGGAATGGAAGTTGTAGACAAGATCGAAGCTTCAAAGACCACTACCGTTGCTTACTATCAGGACGTTCCTGTAGAAACTATCGAGATTTTAGACGCTACTGTTGAAGCATAATCTCGAATAAGAAGAATCAGACATGGCAACTTTCATTATTGCAGATCTCCATTTGTCAGAATCTCAGCCGATTCTGACTAATGCACTTTCAAACTTTTATGAAAGAAACACTATCCTCAATGACAGGGTCATTATTGCAGGAGACATGTTTGATTTCTTCGTTGGTGTTGATCCTAATTCCGCATTTCAGCAGAAGATAAAGGCCATCATCACCAAAGCCAAACAAAGAGGTGTAAATACCTTGTTTCAGGCAGGAAACAGAGATTTTCTGCTTGATGAATCGGCTGCCGAATACTTCGGCATGAAGCTTATCAAGGATTTCTTTATACTCAGCACCTCAAAAGGCAAAGCTCTTCTTATCCATGGAGATCAGCTCTGTCTTCATGACCGCTCTTATCAGACCTTCCGTGTTTTTGCAAAAAACAGATTCGTCCGCTTCTGCTTTATGCTGTTGCCTTTGAGTATGCGTACAGCTATTGCCCAGAAGATCCGCAACAAAAGTCAGCAGCAGGAAACACGACGAGCAGAGTATTCTGAAAAGGTTCTGCAGGATCCTGTTGTAAAAAAAGCAGGAGAAGCTTTCCTTAAGAATACAGGCTGTACTCTTCTGATTCATGGACACTTCCATGTATTCGGAGGTGAACAGAATGCGTTTGGAGAGGGATTAAGCAGACTCGGACTGGGTATGTGGGACTCCCACTACAGTTACATTAAAATCGATAGAACTGATTTCAAGCTTGTGCAGAGAGCCATGGAAAAGAACTTCTAAACCACTGGATGCGGTTAAGAAATTCTTTAGTTTATCATTCAGTTTTATTTATATCTGAGCTCCCATCTTTTGCCTTCAGATAATCTTTGAGTTTAAAAGCACAAAAGAATGGAAAACTATATACATTGTTTGCGTGTCCAATATTAAGGTCACCAAATTTTATACCGTAGGAAATATCACTGTATTTCTCATTTTTGATTAAAGCCGATAAAGACTTCGATTGATCATTGTTAGATTTAACTTCAACAGGAATAAGATTATTCTTGGTTCTCACAAAAAAATCTTCTTCAAGCGTAGAATTTTCCTTTTTGTAATAAAACAAACCTAAGCCCTGTTTAACAAAAGCTTCAGCAACAAAATTTTCATACAATGCACCTTTATAGACCCCAAGATTTCTATTGACTCGAAGATCTTCCTGAGCTTCCTCGTCTAGAGCAGACACTAGTAATCCTGTATCCGGATAATATAACTTAAACTTGCTTTCCTCAACATTGCCTTTTAAAGGTAATTCAGGATAGCGCAGACAGTTGCATTCTGTTATAACTCCTGCATCAATCAGCCATTCAATACAGCCAGTATATTCTCTGGATCTTGCATTCTTTTCGATCTTATTAAACTGAAACTTCTTGTTTTCTTTCGCTAGCTGGGCAGGAATACTTCTATATACACTAATAATTTTGGTTTGATCTAGGCCATCAGCATACTTTCTGACATCTTCCTCATAATCTAGTCTAATCTGATTCTGAACATCAAGTATTCCAGAAAAAGTTCCTGTTTCAATATATAGCTTTACAACATCCGGCATTCCACCTAGAACACAGTAATCCAAGAAAATTCTCTTGAAAACAGAAAATTCATTGTCGTTAAATGGAATATTGGAAAGCATATGAGACAAAACTGAATCGATCTGCTCCTGATTATAGCCTTTAGCCCAAAGAAACTCTTCAAAATCCATTGAATGCATTTCATAGTCGGTTTTAGAGCCAACACTGTTGCTGTGAATTTTCCTATAATTTGACCCCAACATTGAACCACTGCAGATGACATCATACCTTCTATCTAGTCTAAAAGATTTAATAGTTGTCGCTACATCTGGATTTTCCTGGATTTCATCAAAAATAATAATCGTTTTGTTTGGAACAAATTTTAATGTTGGAGCAACTAAAGAAATATTCTTAATAACACTTTCAACATCATATCCATCGGCAAGAATATGCTTATACTTCGTTTCCAACGCAAAATTGATATATACAACATACTCATAATTACTCTTGGCAAAATGCATAATTGATTCTGTTTTGCCAATCTGTCTAGCGCCTTTCACTATTAAAGGTTTATGTGCATGATCCTCCTTCCATCTAATAAGGAAATCATCAATTTTTCGTCTGTAGTACATTTAAAAAACTCCGTTATACACCTGCATCAAAAGAATTATATTCAGCGAGAACTTTCACACTTGAAGAGGAGCTTTATAAGTATCCTATCACATTTCATGAGGGTCTTTGAAGTCTTTTCTCACATTTCATGAGGGTCTTTGAAGTCTTTTCTCACATTTCATGAGGGTCTTTGAAGTCTTTTCTCACATTTCATGAGGATATTTGGAGTCTTTTCTCACATGAGGAACTTTCTCACATGAGATTACAAAAAGCCTCATTTTTGATGGTCTTTTGTTAAAGCCTGATTTAATGAGCATCAGCCCAGCTTGATGACACTCCAACGCCTACAGTTAGAGGAACTGAGAGCTTAAAGGCATTTTCCATAATCTCAGTGATTTTGGCACTGGCCTCCTCCACAAAATCATCCTTAACCTCAAAGATAAGTTCATCATGAACCTGTACGGTCATTCTGATGGTATTCTGTGGCAATGATGAAATCCACTCATCTAGTCTTACCATTGCAGTCTTAATGATATCTGCGGCACTTCCCTGCATAGGAGCATTGATGGCAGCTCGTTCTGCAGCCTTGGAGAGCATGGTGTTCGAACTGTTGATATTGGCAACACTGATATGTCTACCGATAATTGAAGTTACATAACCGTGTTCGTGGGCATAGGCCTTTGTCTCTTCCATATATTTCTGAACACTTGGGTAACGTTCAAAATATCTCTGGATGTAAACTTTTGCCTCTGACATACTCATGTGAGTCTGTCTGGTAAGACCAAAAGCCCCCATGCCGTACATCAGTCCAAAGTTTGTAGCCTTGGCATGTGATCTTTCCTGAGGAGTAACCTCCTCAATACTTTTACCAAGGACCTCAGCTGCAGTAGCTCGATGAATATCCTGTCCGGCAAGGAAGGCTTTTCTAAGATTAGGATCTTCACTAATATGAGCGATAAGCCTTAACTCAATCTGAGAATAATCAGCTGCAATAATTTTATAACCATCAGGGGCAATAAAGGCTTTACGAATCATCTTGCCCTCTTCTGTTCTAGCAGGAATATTCTGCAGATTAGGATCTGAAGATGACAGTCGTCCAGTTACTGTTCCGGTCTGATTGAAGGAGGTATAGATTCTGTTTGTCTTAGGAGAAATCAGAGTCTGCAGCTTTTCAGTATATGTAGAGATAAGCTTTGCCAGAGCTCTGTATCTTAAAACCAGATTGGCAATATCATAGTTAAAGGCAATCTGCTCTAAAATATCCTCAGCAGTTGAGTACTTGCCGTCCTTTACCTTCTTTGGATAAGGAATCTTCAGATCTTCAAACAGAACTTTGCCCAACTGTTTAGGAGAGGCAATATTGAACTCCTGACCAGCTGAAACATAAATCTGTTTCTGAATTTCCACAAGTTCAGTCTTAAGATTTCTGTTCTGAGCCTCAAGTTCCTTCTGAGAAACGTAGACTCCTTCAAGTTCCATGTGGTAGAGCACCTTGAGAAAAGGCATTTCAAGCTCAAAAAACAGCTTTTTGTCATTCTCGGATGAAAAGAGCTTTTCTGCAAAATTCTGATACAGACGGAAAGTTACCTCAGCATCCTCAGCAGCGTAGTTACATACTGTTTCTACAGGAACTTCACTGATTGGGATCTTTTTCTTGTCGCCGGTGATCTCTTTATAGGTAATGGTTCTATAGTTTAAATACCTCAAAGCAAGATCATCCATGTTCATAGCAGAGGCTGAATCAAGAAGATGCGCCATAACCATGGTATCTGCGTAAACCTTATCAATCTCGAAATTCTGATAATGCAGAACCAGCAGATCAAATTTGATGTTATGACCGATGATTTTAACATCGGAAGAATTGAGAACCGGCAGCAGTTTCTCTCTAACCTTATCAAGACTCAGGCACTGAGGAACACCAAGATAGGTATGGTTTAAAGGAATATAGTATCCTTCATTTGCCTTAACAGAAAAAGACATACCAACCAAAGAGGCTTCCTGTGGCATTAAAGAAGTGGTCTCTGTATCCAGAGCAACTAGACTGCAGCTTTGAATCTCAGTACAGAGTTCATCTAGCTGACTCTCCTCTGTAACCAGAATATAGCTGGCGTTACTGCTCTTGTAATCAGTAGGTGCCGAGGTAAAGACATTACTTTCTGTAGCCGAGACTGCTGCCTTGGAAAACTCAAACTTCTCCTCGGTATCTTTTTTTGACTTAGGCTCTCCATTTTTCAGTTCAGCCAAAAGCTTGGTAAACTCAAGCTCAGTATATATAGAGATAAGTTCTTCCTTATTGGCAAAAGGCGTAGTAACATCCGCTATCTTCAAAGGCAGATCAAGATCAGTTTTGATAGTTGCAAGTCTGTAGGAAAGTTCAACTGTTTCAAAGGATTCTTTATATTTCTGAGCAAAAGTCTTTGCCCCCCTGAAGGATAGTCCTGAAATTTTCTCAAGATTGTTGTAGATATCCTGGATACCGCCAAGCTCATTAATCAGGGTTACCGCAGTCTTATCTCCAACTCCAGCCATACCTGGAATGTTATCTGAGCTATCTCCCTTTAAAGCCAGAAAATCAATAATGTGTTCAGGTTTGACACCAAACTTCTCCACCACGCCTTTGGCATCGGTGTAGGTATCCTTCATTGAATCATAAAGAATTACATTATCATCAACCAGTTGGGCAAGATCCTTATCACCGGTACAGATTACAGTTTTAATTCCAAGCTTTGAGGCATCTCTTGCATAAGTACCAAGAACATCATCAGCCTCTACACCTTCAATAGAAACCAGCGGAAATCCCATTGCCTTGACAATCCTGTGAACATATTCAATCTGAATTCTAAGCTCATCAGGCATAGGAGGACGATTGGCCTTGTACTCAGGGTACATCTCATTTCTAAAGGACTTGCCTTTGGCATCAAATACAACAATAAACTTGGCTCCTGAAAACTTGCCGGTAAGACCTCCCAGCATTCTGGAGAGAATCATGCAGACACCAGTAGGAATTCCTTTTGAATTGGTGAATGATTTAGGAGCAGCATAAAAGGCTCTGTATAGAAATGATGAACCATCAACGAGGACTAAGGGAAGATTATCTGTCATAGAATTAGTACGAATTGGAGTATCACTAAAGAGTGAGTAAATTCGTCTCCGTTTTTTTTATTTTCTGTTTTAACTTTCTCCATTATATCTTTTCATTGAAAACAGAAAAACATCCAGAACTCAATATTGATTAAATTTGAGTTTTTTTCTTAAAAAAAGATAGAAAACATTAAAAAAAACAAGAAAATGGAGATTTTTTGGGATTTTTCAAAAAAAAAAATACTTCCCGAAGAGGAAGTATTTTGCTGAAGATTTACATGGAAACGAGAACTGTTATTCGGTCTTTTCCTTAACGTAATCTACACCGTTATTGAATTTTTCCTTGGTGTAGTCAGCGCCTTTCTGAACCTTATCCTTGGACCACTCATAGCCGTCTACAGCCTTATCCTTGGTATAGTTTGCGCCTTTTTTTACCTTATCAGCGGTCTTGCGCCTTTTTTTACCTTATCAGCGGTCCAGTCATAGCCATCTACAACCTTACCTTTGGTGTAGTCATAGCCATCAGCTACCTTATCCTTGGTGTAAACAGCACCATCAGAGATTTTCTCTCCTACCTTTGCACCTTTCTTCTGTATATTTGAGCCAATTGCGGACATTTTGTCTCCCAATGACTCATCTTTTGATGCATTATCTGCGGCTAAAGAAGAAAAACTGCATACAGCAGCTGCAAGAACTAATATTTTTAAAGCCTTCATACTCATCCTTACAAGATAACAAAATACAGATTTGAGTATAGACTTGGAAAATTAGCGTGAAGATAGATTTTCCTTTGAAACTATTCTGTTAACCAAAAGGAAACAGACTCTCCACGCTACTATTTCCAGATAAAAGCCTCTGATTCTAAATGAAACTATTCGACATCATTCTTAGCAGGCTTTTGTTTATCAAGTTCTGCCAGTTTGGCTATATCCTCTTCAGAAAGTTTCAATGCAGCCTTAAAAATAGACAGTAGATTGTATTTTTCAATATCTTCCTCTTTATCGCTATTTTTAATGGCATTCATCTCATTCTGAACAAAACCAGAAAGCTCGTTAATAAAAGATTCATTGTGGAATGCAGGTATTCTGTTTACATGATTTCCCATTATAGCTGGATTCTCAAAACAGTACCTTAATGCAAATCTTATAAGAGCAACATTCTCTCTTGAAAATTCAGTGGATTTGCCTTTACACAAGTTAATTACATTTTTTACATAATCTGTAATGTGCTCTGGTTTAAGCGCATATTCATGGTCTGGCTCTACCAGCTTTGGATGATTTGGATCTTTTACATCAATTGCATATGTAATGTCGTCTAATTTGGTCTGTTCAAAGTGTCCACATTGGATTTTTGAAAGTAGTGAGTCTACGGTAAAATTTTTATTGACAATTTCAAATTCGCCGTATGTAGCAGCTTTATCATCAACATTAAAGGCTCGACGTAAACCAGAAAAAGTTTCAACCTGAACAGTATTTGGAGCTTTAGCAGAAACCTTTCCATTTGTAATCATAGCCAGATTGTCATTGGTGCTATGCTTTGAATGCTGGCCTTCAACAAATGCCTCTGCACTGCGGCCACCAACAAAACTGCCTGCAAGACAGGCTATGCCTGCAGCTCCGGTTACACCTGCTGCGATGGAGGTTCCGGCAATTCCGCCGATTGCAGTTGCAGCTGCGGCAATTATGGCAGGAGCAACACCAAGAGATACTACAGTAGCAGCGGCTGCTGCGGCAAGACCTGCTCCAAGCAGAATTCCGCCGGCGATTCTTGCCATTATTCGACCAAGCTTACTTGGCTTTTTAGCTGTCTCTAATTTCTCAAAACTATCCTGAGAAGTACATTTATCCCAAAGCTCATCGACAACCTGTCCTGCGATTTCATCATATTTATCTTTTTTCTCAACATCATCTACTGCATTATTTGCATTATTTATTAAATTTGATGAAGTGTTTAAAGCAATATCAGACATACCAACCTCTTTTTAATTATTAATTTTTAATTTTTTAAGTCTTATTTTTTGCAAATTGCAATTAAATTCTCAAACTGCTCTAGCACAGGTCTCTGCTCATGATCATAAGGATCACAGATATCCCTGCCCTCTTCTAAAACCTCCAGCGCATTCTGTATATCCCTATTCTTCAGATAGCAGAAGCCCAGACATAAATATGGAAGAGGTTCAGCTCCGTTGGTTACCAGTGTCAGCATCTTGAAGCTTTCAATGGCTTCCTTATACAGCTTTAGCTTCTCACAGCTTTTTCCCAGACCGCCCCAGTATTTAGGCTTACTCTGATCGAATAGACAGAGATTTGAGAAAATCTCTCTGGCTCCAGCAAAATCGGAACTTTCCAGTTTCTCTTTAGCATCCTTATAGGAAGCTTCCATATATTCATCTGTTAACTCACAGATGTCTTTTAACAGCTCACCTTTGGCTAAACGCTTCTCAATTTCCTCCCAGCTTTTATTGGCAGGTGCTCTTGAAAAAATTCTCTTCAGGTTCTCTGTTGAAACTTTAGCCATTTCAGACATAACATCTTGAACATCAGACTGAGAGATAACAGTGTCACTCATGAAAACTCCTTAATACCGCGAGGGCTAATTCAAAACCTTCACGGAAAAATTTAACTACAATGTGGAGGTGTATTATAGTGAGATGTATTTTTTAATAAACAATTTTTTATGGATCATGCGTCACAAATCGATAAGAAAAAATATTTTTCAATGAAAAATTAAATAGTAAAAAAAGTAACTTTCGATCAGGACTTAAGGAACAAGAGAATTTATTGGACTAGCTTGCGAAGAAAATGACAAAATGGCTAGCTTTAAGGCTAACCATTTTACGAGAATACGATAAAATTCACCTGGTTCTATTTAACTCTTAGAAAACAGTTGTTATTTGATATTTTCCTGGCTTTCAAGTGTTTTGATATCTTCATCAGATAGTTTTAATGCAGCTTTAAAGACAAGTAAATATTTTAAATTAAGCTTATCTTCAAGGGCAAAACTATCTTTTTTCTTTTCAATTTCCTTCTCAGTAAACTCATACAGTTGATCGATGAAGGATGAATTAGTCATTGCCTTGAAATTCTCATAGGAATCGCCCATAAAATCAGGTTTGCTTAAAAGAACGTTTATGGTATACCTTACCAAGGCAATATTATCCCTTGTTAATTCAAAATTAGCGGACTTTAACATGGAGAATGAGGTTAGCACAAACTCACTAATCAGCTTTGAAGTAAAAGGACTATCCTCATCATTAGAAAGCTTTGGATGCTTTGGATCTGTAATATCAATTGCCTGCGCAAACTCTTGAAAATTGTCGCCAGCACAATTCATAAGATTTTTCAGTTGATATTTATTTGCAAGCAGCTTCTCTAGTTCTTTACTGGTTGCAGAGTCATGCTTAAAGACTCGAGTCAAACCGAAAAACTTATCAGACTTTTCAGCACTTCCCTGCTTAATGCCATTAACTTTACCATTTGTAATCATGGCAAGGTTGTCATTGCTACTATGCTTTGAATGCTGTCCTTCAACAAATGCCTCTGCACTGCGGCCTCCGACAAAACTGCCTGCAAGACAGCCGATACCAGCAGCTCCGGTTACGCCAGCTGCAATGGAGGTTCCGGCAATTCCACCGATTGCTGATGCAGCAGCTGCAATTACGGCTGGAGCTACACCAAGTGAAACCACTGTAGCTGCAGCTGCAGCAGCAAGACCTACGCCTAGCAGAATTCCACCGGCTATTCTGGCCATTATTCGACCAACCTTACTTGGCTTTTTACCAGTGCCTAATTTCTCAATATTATCCTGAGAAGCTAATTCATCCTGAATCTTACTTGTTTGCTTATCAATTAGATTGTCTTCAATTTTGTTATGGTTATCGACATAACTGATATCACTTGGACGGTTTGAAATGGATCCAATACTATCTGACATACCTACCTCATGTAGAAATCTTATTTATCAAAAATTGATTAACAGGCTCAATCTGCTCCAGATCAGCTCTCAGCTCGACCCCATATGGAACATAGCCCATCTGCCTTCTTCAAAAAAACACAGCAGCTCTATTCCAGTATTCATTATTAAAAAGAAAGCCCCATGTTCAATACATTGTGGAGCCACAGTTCCACTTATAACTGTTTTGCCAGCAGTTAAATCTTCATGGAAAAATTTAACTACAAAATGTAGGCTGTATTATAGAAATGGTGCATTATAAAATAAACACTTTTTTTGTTGTCATAGTTCACAGTTCATTAAGAAAAAATACTTTTCTTGGATTCTTTTAGATTTACAAAAAGTTTCAAATGAATCTGTTTTTAAGGCTGGATTAGAAGAACATTATTTATTTTTTTACACTCCTTTTTTGTCACATTTCACAATTTAATTACATTAACAATTTTAATTAAATTAGATATTTTCCTTTGAGAAATAAATAATTAAAAAATAACTGGTCAACGAGTACTTTTATGCTTAAAAAAAGTGTGAAATATATCAAGAAAAGGATTAGAATAGGCTCACTTATCGGCGGACCTTAGCGTTCTGCTAGGTTCTTTTTTTTAACAATCCTGAAATGAAAATCCTATGAATAAATTTTCTTTCCCTTTAAAAAAGCTTTGGTTTACACATGTTATTATCCTTGTTATCAGTAACTACGCTGTTCAGATTCCACTTAATCTGTTTGGAATTGTTACAACCGTAGGAACTTTCACCTATCCTTTCGTATTCCTGTCCACTGATCTGACAGTCAGAATCTTCGGAAAATTAAGAGCAAGAAAGATCGTCTTTCTGGCTACAATCCCAGGTCTGATTGTGTCCTATCTGATAGGAACTCTATTTGAACACGGTGATTTCCAGGGACTGGCTAATCTTTCTCAGTTTTCCTACTTCGTATTCAGAATTACCATCGCATCCCTGTCAGCCTATCTTCTAGGACAGCTGTGCGACATTCTGGTATTCCAGAGATTACGAGAACTGAAGCTATGGTGGCCAGCTCCGGTTTCCTCATCAATTCTGGGAAATCTGATTGATACCTATGTATTCTTTGCCGTTGCATTCTGCGGTACCAATGATGCATTTATGGCTGAACACTGGGTCGAAATTGCAACCTTTGACTATATGGTCAAACTGGCAGCAAATATGATTATTTTCGTACCAGCCTACGGTGTAGTGCTTAAATACATCATCCGCAAAATTACTGCCGCCTAGAACTGATTTTTAATATCAATTTGTATTTCTTGGAAAATTCTCATGATAAGATAGAAATCAGTTGATTATCGGAGATTTATTATGAGCGAAAAAGTTCTACATATTGATGACAGCCAGTTTGAAGAGGAAGTCTTAAAATCAGACAAGCCTGTTTTTGTTGACTTCTGGGCTCAGTGGTGCGGACCTTGCAAAATGGTTGGACCAATCGTTGAAGAGCTGGCCGAAGAAATGGAAAACGTTAAGTTTGTTAAGGTAGATATCGATCAGAACCAGGAATACGCTGCCAAATACGGTGTTATGAGTATTCCTAACATGCTGCTGTTCAAGGATGGCAATATTGTTAACCGTCAGATCGGTGCTCTTCCAAAGAATGAACTAAAAGCATTCATCGAGAATAACATTTAAGATGTTTTACAACGGTTTTTGAAAAAAAAGCTTCCTCTGGAAGCTTTTTTATTATGTGGACTATTTTTCAAATTCAGTTTTGTTTATTTGTCTGAAATCTCTTTTAAGGTTTCACAGGCCTGGGCCCAGTCCCCCTCATTACAGGCTCTCGTATAATAATAAAAAGCTTTTTTCTGGTCTTTATCTACATTCTCACCATTTTCGTAAAACGACCCTAGCAGATTACAGGCAATTCCATCCTTAAGTTCACAGCCTTTCTCGTAGTAATTCAGGGCTTTTTCCATGTCCTTATCTACCACAGCTCCATATGCAAAAATATTTCCTGAAAAGGTGCAGGATTCTTTTGCATTAAGCTCACAACCTTTCTGAAAAAAAGGTAGAGCTTTAGAATCGTCTCCAACCACATTAGTATAGTACATTCCTATATGCTCACAGGCTTCTGCTGAGTTCTGATTGCATTGTTCGACTGGGAGTTCATGTTCATTCTTGTCATCGGCAGCAGACATAAAAGATATAGTACACAGTACCAGTGAAATAACTTTACTAAGTGTTCTTATCATTTCTCACCTTAGCCAAACATTAACTTAAAAAAAATGCCCTACTGTTATTTCTTTTTTTATTTTAAATTATAGAGGGTGTTAACTCTAATAGCACTGATATAGTGAAGTTATATGTACGTTATCTATAGGGCTATTTCTTTCATTTTTATCTACAATTATGACCAGACATGAGATTTCTACAAACAAGTTTTGCATTAGATCAGGAAATTTTTCATGATTAAGTGAAAATTGACAAATTAAATATTAATATAGGATTGTATCCAACTTTTTTGTCTGCCACCGAGGTTATTCTTGTCTGAGGAAAAACAGGGACCTTCGTCCGAGAGTTATGTTGAAATCTGTCACTGCTGCGATATGGGAGTGACGCTTCCGACTAAACCTGAGCCAGGTAAGGTTTATCGCTGCCCACGATGCGGTGCGGTACTGATACGTGCAAAAGAATACTCTCTTCAAACAGTAGGAATCATGGCGCTGTCTGCACTTATTATGCTTTTTGCAGCCCTGACCCAGCCCTTTATGACCCTTGAACAGTTCGGTGTATCCAACGGCATGTCCCTTTATAACGTACTGACAACGCTACGCCTGGACTGGGGAGGTCTGCTTTACGTTTTTATGGCGGTGACCCTATTTATGCCTCTGGTTGTCCTCTTTCTTGCAGTTGCAGTAGGTCTTTTGGGCATTAAGCCGACACTTTTCACCCTTAAGACATTTTCCTTCTGTCATCGTTACTGCATGGTAGATGTTTTCATTGTGGGAGTGCTTATCAGTCTGATTAAACTGACCTCGCTTGCACATGTATCCTTTCATTTTGGATTTTTTTCTGCAATTATTTTTTCTGTAATGATGGCCTGGTGCTGGATGCATTTCCGCCCTGCCCGTCTATGGGACCTGAGAGCTCATGGACACTATCATGGAGCTTTGGCTGGTAAATCAGGTTACGAACAGGGACTTATAGTTTGCCGTACCTGCGGAGCTCAATATCCAGGCTCAGAAAACGGAGCTGTCTGTCCCCGCTGCGGAAGAGTCAATCATTATAGAAATCCTGCTGCCATACAGAAAACCTGCGCGCTCCTGATTTCCGCAACAATTCTGTATCTGCCATCCAATCTTTATCCTGTTATGTACACAGACCTGCTGGGAGCAAACAGCGGCTCTAATATTATCGATGGTGTGGTAGCGCTGTGGAATATGAACTCACGCTTTGTAGCGCTGGTGATTCTGATTGCAAGTATTTTTATTCCGATATTAAAAATTCTGATGCTGGTATTCCTGGTATACAACTTAAAAAAAACAAAAGAAGACCGTCAGGGAAACAGACTTGTATTTATCTACAGACTGGTTGAATATATTGGAAAATGGTCAATGATAGATGTGTTTGTAGTAATTATTATGTCTTCCGTTGTTAGAATCGGCGGACTTATAACTATTAATCCAGGATTTGCCATAGTGGCATTCTGTGCAGTGGTTATACTGACCTTAATTTCTGCAGAACAGTTTGATTCAAGAATGATTTGGGACAGAAGGGGGAATTGTGAGCAACACTAACGAGATGGCAAAGGTAAATCCTCTACGAAAAATATCATTTGCATGGATAATTCCTCTGCTTGCCCTGATTATTACAGCAATTATGCTGTGGGATAACACTCTCAATAGAGGACCGGAGGTTGAACTGATAGTTCCTTCAGCTGATGGTATTGAGGCAGGAAAGACTCTGGTAAAATTCCGCTCTGTAAATGTCGGTCGCGTGGAAACAGTGGAAATTGAAGATGACCTCAAATCGGTACGACTTGGCATCAGAATGAATCCCAATACAGATGATTTACTCTTAGAGGATTCTAAGTTCTGGATAGTAAAACCTAGAATTGATACCAACTCCATATCCGGACTTGATACCCTTTTAGGAGGATCCTACGTCCAGATCGCCCTGGGAACCTCTGACAAGAGGGCTGACCGCTTTATCGCTGAAGAGCACCAGCCGGTTAACCCTTACAATGAGGACGGTGTTACAGTTACCCTCAAGTCAAACGGTAAAGAGAGTATTCCTGAGGGAACAGTAGTTGAGTACAAGGGAGTAGAAGTCGGCAATGTAGCCACATCAAAACTTGATCCTCACACCGATACCTTTGAATACCAGCTCTTTATCCGTAAACCTTATGATGTTCTGCTAAAGGGAAATGTCTTTTTCTGGAATGATGCGGGCATCGATCTGAAGATTGATGGTTCTGGACTCAACCTGAGTACAAAATCACTCCTAAGTCTGCTGCAGGGAACTATCACCTTTGAGGGCTTTGGCTACCGTGATGCCGATAAAATGCTTGATCTTTCAAAGACCTATCAGCTCTACGAAAACCGTAATGCCGCAGAGAACGAAATGCTAAAGAGCTATCCTAACTTCCTGGTAAATCTCGGACACGATGCCGGATCACTTGAGGCAGGCAGTGACATCTACTATCGCGGAATACCTGCAGGCAAGGTTATAGAGGTTCCATGGCGCGTTGAGGATGTTGATGTTATTGCCCCTGATGATGATATATACGCGCTGGTATCTCTTTACACCTATAGTGAAGAAAATGAAGAAGTATCAATGAAATTCTTTATAGACAACCTGGATAAGAACAAAGTCTGTATCAATACCTACAGTCCCTCGATATTTTCTGGAGAAAACGCCCTGAATATCGAAATAGGCGACCACGTAAAGTGCAAGGCAAAAGAAAAAGTATTTGACGGAATTCGCGTCATACCAATGCAGAGCGAGATAAGCGGTACTCCTCAGAGACTGATGGGAGACATTCTTGCTGAACTCAAGGGAATGAAACTGGATAAAACCAGCTCCGAACTTCGCAAAACCATGGTAGAACTTCAGAAAACACTGCATCATATGTCCAACACGCTGGACAGTGTAAACCAGCAGCAGCTGGTAAAAGAACTTACCAAAACTGTTAAACAGTTTGAAAAGACCATGGCCGGCTTTGATGCACAGGGAAAAATATACAAGGATATGAGCCAGTTAGTGATACAGCTAAACCAGGCCCTAAAAGATCTCAAGCCTGCAGTTAAGGATGTGGGACAGAAACCTAATTCCATTATTTTCAGTGATACTACTGGCGATCCTGTACCTGGACGTCGTTAAACGGGAGAGCAAAAATGAAATCACGAATTCTGACAGGACTGGTATTATGCGCTACGATTCTTGCAGGCTGCTCAAGTGATACCCCATCGCAGATCAGATACTCGATGGTGCAGGATCTCAAGCCTGAAATGATGTCCGGTTCCGATAAGATCAATCTGCAGTTAAATCCTGTACTGGACGGTGGAGGAATAGTACTGCAGGTTAGTGAACACAGCCTGAGGGAAGCTCGCTTTCACCGCTGGGCAGAGCCGCTCAATGAGCAGCTTGAGGCTCTGGTAATCAACACCATTAAACAGGAGAATTTCAGCCTCAGAGATCAGACTCTCGATGTTTATGTATCCCGTTTTCAGGGTAGCGAGGCAGGAAAAATATATGTAAGCGCTTCATTTTCTGTGGTAAATGCTAAGGGACAGACAATCAGAACAGCAAGCCGTCAGCTTGAAACTGAGCAGCAGACTGCCGGTTATGATGCACTGGTTGCTGCTCTGCGCTCAGGCTTTGACAAAATCTGTCATGAGGCAATCGCAGAGCTGAAAGGAAGCAAATAAAGACTGAAATGGACTAATTAACCGAATAGTCCGAACAGTTTGTGCTTTCTCTGATAAAAAGGCTTGCTGTTTTCAGCAGCCTTTCTTCCAAAATCATCATTGTAAGGGACAATATCAATATACATCCTGCTTGGCAGATAATCTCTTGCAGCATCAGCAAGACCAGAGAAGATTTTCTTTCTATCTCCGGCAAAATCAACCACCAGAAGGTAACTCTGCTCCTCGTTACGAATCATCAGCTTGAGCCATATTGACTTGATTTCCTTAACTTTTTTTGAATGCTCAGTCAGGGCTTTTACCATGGCATCAGGGTAAATCTTTGGTTCGCCCAGCATGACTTGCGTATCTTCCTTTACGGAGATTTCAGAGTGACCTTTTTCAACAATGTCCTTTCGCTGTTTCATGTACTGAAGATTGCCGTTGGAGAACACAAGGTTATGACTGAAAGGATTGATGACCACTCCTGCCCCGCTGTCCTTAACCATTGCATAGTAGTCATCAAAGGACAAGATCAGAGTTTTGATGTACTCATTTTTGAATCTGTCACCCTTGCGCAGTTCCTTCCAGTCTGTAAAGGCAGGGAAAAACACCTGATTATCATCAGAGGTAAACTGGACAAAGGAGATTTTTGAGTCTTCCTTGAAGTACTTCTGGCCGTTCTTCTCCACGATTGTGTTGTCGTCTACCTTGATTACTGAGAGCAGATGGGAGTTAAGAGCAAATTCCTGAGCGATATAATCTAAAAGGTTGTTTCTTTTTTCTTCGTTGTCAGTGCGGTTATATTCGTTGAGCAGTTTTGATAATTCTGGATTTTCAACCGGTTTGTTTACATCGATATTCATAACGGTAGGCCTTACTATATTTATTCTGATGTTTAACTCATTATTCTGTCTTTAACATTTTCAGAGCATACAGTACCGCTACAGGATTATAACTTAATTAGAAACAGTGAAGAGAATGATCAAAAATATGGAATTACGCTCATCTGTCTCATTTAAATCGTGATTTTCCCAAATACATCTTGAAAGGAAACCTTATAGTGTCTATGATGTTTGCAGCTATATTTGACATTATTTAGGACAAAAATGAGTACCAACATTCTTTTACTATGTGGCGGAGACGGTTCCGAACACGATATTTCACTTCTAAGCGCAAAATTCATTGAAGAACAGTTAAAAAAAACTCCTGAATTCTCAGTTACCAAAGCCGTAATTCATAATCACAAGTTTATAGTTGACGAGAACAAAAACGGTATTTTCCTTGGCGACAATATCTTCTCAGTTGACGGAAAGGATATTAAGATCGACTGTGTAGTACCTTGCATCCACGGTATTCCTGGTGAGACCGGCGATATCCAGTCTTTCCTTGAGATTCACAACATTCCTTATATCGGCTGCAAGGCAGAGGCCAGCCGTTACTGCTTCAACAAGATCACCACCAAGCTGTATCTGGATGCGCTGGGTATTCCAAATTCTCCTTATACCATCATTCCTTTACAGAATGACAAGTACAAAGCTGAAGCTCTGGCTTTCTTTGACAAGTATCAGGACATCTATGTAAAAGCTGCAAGTCAGGGTTCATCCGTAGGCTGCTATCATGTAACCAAGCGTGATGATGTCTGGGACAGCATTGCCGAAGCATTCCAGTTCAGCTCCGAAGTTATTCTGGAGAAGAACATCATTCACCGTGAGCTTGAGGTTGCAGCCTACGAAATCAACGGCGAACTGAAACTGTCACGTCCTGGAGAGATTATTATTCCAGACAACAAGTTCTATACTTTTGATGAGAAGTATTCAAAGGATTCAGGCACCATTACCACTGTAACCCCAGAAAATCTGTCTGAAGAGGATATCCGCACCATTCAGGATATGGCCCGCCGAGCCTTTGTAGGTCTGAAGCTTCGTGATCTTTCAAGAATTGATTTCTTCCTGTCAAAGGAAGATGGCATACTTATCAATGAGATCAACACCTTCCCTGGCGCAACACCTATTTCAATGTTCCCTAAGATGCTTGAGCACAATGGTGACGTTATGTCTGACTTTCTTGCAAAGGCTGTAAAGAAAGCTATTTCCGAGAAGAAGTAGAAGACAGAAAAGAGAATTTTAAGATAAACAAAACCCCGGTTTAGATTTTTAAATCGGGGTTTTTATTTGAAGACGCTAAGCTTTAGCCGCGTTTCATAACATCAAAGAACTCATTATTGGTCTTGGTCATTGACAGCTTGTCGATGAGGAATTCCATTGCTTCAATTTCACCCATTGGATGCAGGAACTTTCTTAAGATCCACATCTTCTGCAGCTCATCAGGAGAAGTAATAAGCTCTTCACGTCTGGTACCTGAACGTGTTACATCAATTGCAGGATATACACGCTTCTCGGCAATCTTACGTGACAGGTGAAGTTCCATGTTACCGGTACCCTTGAATTCCTCGTAAATAACTTCATCCATCTTAGAACCGGTATCAATCAGAGCAGTAGCAATGATGGTAAGTGAACCGCCTTCCTCAACGTTACGTGCGGCACCGAACAGACGCTTTGGCTTCTGTAAGGCGTTGGCGTCAACACCACCGGTTAAAACCTTGCCTGATGAAGGAACAACTGTGTTGTAGGCACGGGCCAGACGGGTAATGGAGTCCATAAGAATAACCACGTCATTCTTATGCTCAACCAGTCTCTTAGCCTTTTCAATAACCATTTCAGCAACCTGAACATGACGGGTTGCAGGCTCATCGAAGGTTGATGCTACAACTTCACCCTTTACATTACGAACCATTTCGGTAACTTCTTCTGGACGCTCGTCAATCAGAAGAACAATCAGAGTGCACTCTGGATATTTGGTTGAAATAGAGTGGGCAATATTCTGAAGAAGCATAGTCTTACCGGCTTTTGGAGGAGCAACAATCAGACCACGCTGACCTTTACCTACAGGAGCAACAAGATCGATAACTCTTGCAGTAAGGTCTTCCTTTGAACCATTTCCCAGCTCAAGCTGCATTCTGTCCTGAGCAAACAGAGGAGTGAGGTTCTCAAATAAAATCTTGTGACGAGAATTTTCTGGATCGTCATTGTTTACAGAATCTACCTTCAGAAGAGCGAAATACTTTTCGCCGTCCTTTGGAGGTCTAATCTTACCGGCAATTGAGTCGCCTGTTCTAAGGTTGAATCTTCTTACCTGACTTGGAGATACATAAATATCATCAGGACCAGCAAGATATGAAGAATCAGCACTTCTTAAGAAACCAAATCCGTCAGGAAGAATTTCAATTACACCTTCGCCGAAAATGTCTTCACCGTTTTTTGATGATGCTTTCAGGAGCTGGAAGATAATTTCTTTCTTACTTAGGCGGGCAACGTTCTCGATTCCATTCTGCTCACACATCTGAACGAGCTGAGCAACAGGAGTGTTTTTTAATTCGGTTAGATTCATATAAGTTAAATTACAATCATGTTCTGCATGGGGGATGCAGGAAGGATCTCTTAATTGTTAAGTTAAAAGGATTTTTCCGTGTTAGGCCGTTACACATAGGCCTAGGTGATAACGTTGGACTCAACGTTAGGCGTATCATAACACAGTTTTTTTCAAAGTTTGCAATTTTTTTTGATTTTTATGCCGTTTGCTTCTTTGTTATACAAATGCGAACTATGTAATATTTGTATGCTTTTATTGACCTATACTAAAGGTATCTGTTTGATTTTTATAATATAGGTTTACATGTATGAACTTTTCTAGATATTTAACTGTTTCGGTTCTTGCTGCTGCACTTTGTCTTCCTTTTTCAGGAGCTCAGGCCAAAACGGTTATTGAGGTTGCTCATACACAGATGGAAACTCATCCGGATCACATTGCCTTGCTGGCCTTCAAAGACTATGTTGAAAGGCATGCCGGTGACATCTATGAGGTTCAGATATTTCCAAACAAGAAAGCAGGCTCCAATGAACAGGTCATCGATCTTTTGAGAGCCGGATCTGTTCAGTTTATGGTTATCTCTTCAGCTAATCTGGAGCCATACAACAGAAAATATTCGGTATTCTCCATTCCCTATCTGTTCTCCAGTGAAGATGAATATGAAAAGTTTATAACAGATCCTAAGGTTCTGGAGGAGCTTGGAACAAAGAATGAGGAGGATGGATTCACTCCACTTGTAGCCTTTACCGCAGGTTCGAGAAGCTTCTATGCCAAAAGTCCAATCTCAACACCTGATGATCTGAAGGGAAAGACCTTCCGTATACAGAGCGGACGTACCAATAAGGATATGATGGAATTTTTCAACGCCAATGAAATGACCATCAGCTTCGGTGAGGTTTACAGTGCCCTGAAAAAAGGACTGATAGATGGAGCCGAAAACAATGAGCTGGCACTGGTAGAACAGAAACACGGTGAATTCTGTAAATACTACTCCTATGATCATCATCAGATGATTCCAGATCTGCTGGTAGGTTCTACCATATTCCTGTACTCAATTCCGGAGAAGGATTTTGAAATATTCAGACAGGCTGCACTAGAGGCCCAGGAAGTTGAATTTGCAATGTGGGGAAACAGTATAAAAAAAGCAAAAAAAAGCGCTCAGCAGCTTGGAGTGGAGTTCTTAGAAGTTAATGTGGATGACTTCAGAAAAAAAGTTGCACCTATACATGAGTACCTGCTGAAGACCAGACCTGAGATTAAGAGTCTTTACGATAAAGCCAGAGCCATAGGAGCGCAGGAGACTGAAAAAAAATAGCACAAAGAACTCCACCGCTTCCGTTATAATGATTTAATTTAGAAATAACCGATTGAAATATCGGTTATTTTTTGGACTTCAGATTACATCTAACTTCAGCTTACAGGATTTTTTCGATGAATTTCAATGCAGTACATCATATTGCCCTTATCGGTAAGAACTACCATAAATCCCGTCATTTCTATGTTGATCTGCTGGGATTTAAGGTTATCAGAGAAAATCACCGCGAAGACAGAAACGACTGGAAAATAGATCTTGCCTGCGGAGATATCGAAATAGAATTGTTTATCAAGGAAGATGCGCCTGAGAGAAACAGCGGTCCGGAGAGTGCCGGGCTCAGACATCTTGCCTTTAAGGTTGAAAGTGTGGAAGAGACCGTAAAGGAGCTTAACCGACTGGGAATTGAAACCGAACCTGTCAGAGAGGACACCTTTACACATAAGAAAATGACTTTCTTCCGTGATCCTGACAATCTGCCACTCGAAATCCACGAGTAGCAGATAATGGCTGTACAAAACTAGTAGTAGGAGTATCCTTTGACAGCCTCAATCATCAGAGGAACATCCTGCTTTCCTTTATATTCACGAACCAGATCGCGAAGGAATGAGCTGGCACCTGTAGGTTCCGAGTTACCGAACATGCTTCTGACCTGAGCATAGCTGATGAACAGAGCTTTCTTGGCACGGGTCACACCTACGTATGCCAGACGTCTCTCCTCTGCAAGAGATTTATCTGAATAGGCACAGAGTCTTGATGGAAGAATATCCTTTTCAAAACCTACCAGAAATACATATTTGAACTCAAGACCTTTAGAGGCGTGCATTGTCATCAGATTAACCGCATCCGCAACATTGGAGGTACCGCCCTCCTCATTAAGCTCACCGGTTGAAACCAGTGTGATGTTGGACAAATAGGTTAAAAGAGGATCTTCAGTTTTCTTTTCCTTCTCTGTTGCAGACTCAGCCTCAGAGGTATTTTCCTCAGTAGAGTCATCCTCAGCAGGAGGAGCCGCTTCAAATTCCTTTATATTGGAAATCAGCATACCAAGGTTGGCATAACGGGAGTGTTCCTCGGTATCCTTGCCATCCTTGAAGTCCTTTTCCTGATAGTACTTATAAAGGCCTGTCATTCTGAGCATCTCATCTGCAAATGCAGAAAGACTCATATTCTGTCTTTTCTCATTCAGAGCCTTGAAAAGCTCATAGAATACAGAAATCTTTTTATAAAGAGAGCTTAGGGTCTTATCAACATTCCCTGAATTTACATGAGCCTCCAGAAGACGCATGGCCCTGATCAGAGAACAGTTTCTCTCGTTGGCAATGACTCTGAGTCCTTCAACTACCTTAGGTCCAATCTTTCTTGAAGGAGTATTGATGATTCGAAGTAATGCGGTATCGTCATCCTCATTCACGAGAATTCTCATATAGGCGATGGCATCGAGAATCTCGGCACGCTCAAAGAACTTCTGTCCACCGTAAATAACAAAGGGAATATGCTTTCTTAAAAGGTTCTGCTCAAAATCCAGTGAAAGATAGTTGTTACGGTACAGAATGGCGATATCTCGGTAATCAACTCCGGAATCATGCAGTGTGGCAATTCTGTCGGTAACAGTAGCAGATTCAACCTTATTGTTGGCGCAGTTCAGGATTTTAACCTTGTCACCCTCACCGAAATTACCCTTTAAAACCTTCTCCATCAGGCGGTCACTGTTAAAGCCGATAATGGTATTTGCAACATCCAGGATTTTCTGAGTGGAACGGTAGTTCAAAGCCAGGAGCACCTGCTTAACATCTGAGAAATCTTCCAGAAACTTTCTCATGTTGCCGACATCAGCGCCTCTCCAGCCATAGATTGACTGATCATCATCACCCACCACCAGCACATGTGAATCAGGACCTGCGATCAGACGCAGGAAGCGGTACTGGATTGAGTTGGTGTCCTGAAACTCATCAACCAGAATCTCTTTGAATCGGCGGTGTTGAAGCTCACGGATTTCACGGTTGTTTTCCAGAAGTTCAACGGTTCTTAAGAGCAGTTCACTGAAATCTACTGAGTTTTCCTGGTTGCAGACCTTCTCATAAACGGAGTAGACGCGGTCTGTAATTTTCACATGATCAGGAGACTTTGCGGAAACCATCTTGCTGTAGGCCAGAGCTCGAATTCCGTTTTCCTTCTGCTTGCTGATATTAGAGGCAATATCAGAAGGCTTAAACTCCTTGGTATCAATATTCATGTCCTTCATCAGACGCTTAACCAGAGATACCTGACTGTCAGTATCGAGAATGGTAAAACCAGGAACCAGACCTGCATACTGGGCATAGGCTCTGAGCAGTCTTAGGCATATGGAATGGAAGGTATTGGCCCATAGGGAGGACTGAACTGAATTGCCTACCATCAGACTGAGTCTTTCACGCATTTCGGTAGCTGCTTTGTTGGTAAAGGTTACCGCCATGATGTTGCGAGGAGCAATATGATAATGCTTGATAAGCCAGGCTATTCTTGAAACCAGAACTCTGGTCTTGCCGGTTCCGGCCCCGGCGATAATCAGCATATTGCGCAGCTCAGCAGAAACAGCCTCATGCTGTGATTCATTCAGTCCTTCAAGAATGCTGTCAGACTGAGGATCTTCATCAAGAGCATCTTCTGATAGGCCGTTGTTAAACTCGTATAGTGAATTGTCTTGCATATTTACAGTAAATCTTTAAGTTCTAGAACATTGTCCAGGAGAATATCAGGCAGCACCTTAAGCTGCTTTTCATCAGGTGAAATACCGGTGTAGCCTTTGTATACCCAGGCACATTTACAGCCGGACTGAACAGCTCCATAAACATCGGTGAAAGGATCATCACCGATATGAAGTATTTCATCTATTTTAACATTTTTGTATTTAGCGCACTCTATGAACATATCTGCATAGGGTTTTCTGCGCAGACCTCCTACAGAAGGACGGATATCGCGCTCAAAATAACTTTCAAGACCGATTTTTTCAGGCTTAAGATTTCCGTTTGAAAGCGCAATCATCGGATATTTCTCGCTGAGAGAGGCAAGCATATCATAGATATCCTGATGAACAAATCCGGCCGAACGGTGATCTACAAAAAGATCAACAAGTTCTCTGGCCTCATCAAGGCCGTTCTTTAAAGGGATCTTAAGACGCTTGAAGGCCTCAACCAGACTTACCTCACGCAAAAGGGTAACATCGTCGGCAAGAGCAGGATTATCATGAAGAACCTCAGCCTTAACCTGTGACCAGTAGTCATACTTAAGACAGGCCCCGCCTAAACCGTAGGTGTCGCAGAGGTACTGGGTGAACCAGGCATCAGCTTTACGTAAAACCGTCTCACAGTCATAAAGGGTATTATCTAAATCAAAGGAAAGGACTTTAATCTTACTGAGATCAATCTGTTTTAAAAATTTCAATTCTTTTTCCTGGATGCTAATGGATGAGAGTTATTATATACGGCTTTTAGATGTTCAAAATCCAGATGAGTATAAATCTGTGTTGCAGCAAGACTGGCATGCCCCAGCATTTCCTGAACCGAGCGCAGATCCGCACCTCCCTGCAGAAGTTCTGTTGCAAACGAATGTCTGAGCTTGTGCGGGTTAAGATGAGTGGTAACACTGGCCTTGTCACACAGTTTCATCAGATTCTGCTCTACAGCACGGGTAGTCAGTCTTGAACCGAAACGGTTTAAAAACAGAGCAGGCTCTTTAGGCTCAAAACTTTCTCTAATCAGAAGATAGTCATTTATTCTTGAAATAGCACTGTCATTAACAGGAACCACTCTCTGCTTGCTGCCCTTTCCCAGCACTCTTACTTCCTGAACAAATTCGTCATAATCCTCAAGATCAAGACCAACCAGTTCAGAAACACGCAGACCAGAGGAGAACAGCAGTTCAACAATAGCAAGATCACGTCTCTCGTATATTGTTTCCGGGTTCAATGACAGAATGGCATCTATCTCTGTTAAAGAGAGTATCTTTGGCAGATGTCTTTTGATCTTGGGCGCTTTTATCAGTGAAAAAGGATTATCTGGGATTTCTTCAATGGATACGAGAAATTTGAAAAAGGAACTTAAGGCGTAAAGATCATGGGCAACAGAATTATTGTTGAGCTTGTTCAGATCAGCATCAAAATTAAATTCTCTCTGAATTACTCGCATCTGTTCGAGTTTTACGTCTTTCCATTCTTTAAGATCAGAAAACTCGCGCTCCAGAACCTCCAGAGCTTTAGTAAGAACACGCTGATAAGATTCTATAGTATGCTGACTTGCCCGTTTCTCAAAACGAAGTTTATCTAAATACCTGTCAATAAAATCTTTTAACATATTACACTTTCAGAAATTTCCGCTTAATTTAGATAGACATCTTTCAATATTACTATTCAAAAGTATGACTTCTTTTTTTCAATCAGGCAACCCAAAAAACAAATTGAGTTAACACTGAATTTAATTCATATTTTTCACATGACTAGTACACATAGTTGGAAAAGTGGACAAAACACTCCTGTTATAGTTGGATAAATGGGCAAAATACCCCTGTTTATAGTTGGAAAAGTGGGCAAAATACCCCCTGTTTATAGTTGGAAAAGTGGGCAAAATAAAACTATAATATAACAAAGATCCAGCAAAACAGGCGATAAGCATGAATTCTCTTAAAAGAAAAATAGACCATTATCTAAAGACTCATTTTGAAAGCAACAAAACAGCCCTTTTAATCGAAGGAGCAAGACAGATTGGAAAGACACACTCAATTAGAGAGTATGGAAAAAAATATGAGAGTTTCATCGAAATAAATTTTATTGAGCAACCTGAAGCAGTATCGTTATTCAGGAATTTAAAGAATTCTAAGGATCTGTTAGCAAGATTATCTCTTTTTACTACAAAGTCTCTCAAAAAAAATTCTACACTCATATTTTTCGACGAGGTTCAGGTGTGTCCTGAAATACTGACATACATTAAGTTTCTTGTTGAAGAAGGATCCTACCGTTACGTTTTAAGTGGTTCACTGTTGGGAATAGAGCTCAACAATCTAAGATCAGCTCCTGTAGGATATCTCACGATTAAGAGAATGTATCCTCTTTCTATTGAAGAATTCTTCTCAAATCTTGGGATTGGACAGAATATTATTGAGTCGCTAAAAAAATCCTATATAAATCTATCACCTATAGACGAATTCGTTCATCAGAAAATGATGGAATTATTCAGACTTTACTTAGTTGTTGGAGGAATGCCAGCTGTAGTAAAAAAATATATTGAAACCAACAATCTTCAGGAAGTTTTATCAACTCAGAAACAAATCCTAAATCTTTACAGAAAGGACATAAGTAAATACGATGACAAAAACAGATTATCAATAATTGAAATTTTTAATCTAATTGCTCCTGAACTTAATAACCCTAACAAGAGATTTATCATTAAGGATCTTGGGAAAAATATAAAATTCGACCGATATGAAAACAGCTTCCTATGGTTAAAGGATGCAGGTGTATCCATACCTGTCTATAACATTGATGATTTAAAAATACCTTTAATTCTTTCCAAATCCAGAAGCTTATTCAAATTGTTCATGAATGATATAGGTCTTCTTGCTGCTGAATACTCTCAAGGAATTCAACTTAGGATTATAAGCGGAGACAACAGTATAAATTGTGGTTCTATATTTGAAAACGCAGTGGCTCAGGAACTGTTGTCTAAAGATTATGAACTCTTTTATTACAATAACAAAAAGAGAGGAGAATTGGATTTTGTTATTGATTATGAAGGAAAAGTTTTACCAATTGAGGTTAAGTCTGGAAAAGATTACAAAATACATAGAGCTCTTTCAAACATATTGGCAGATAGTGAATACAAAATTGATAGAGCAATTGTATTCACTAACTCTAATATCCAGGTTGAAGGTAACAAACTATACCTTCCGATTTACATGGTAATGTTCTTGGAAAAACCAGACAATATTCCCTCGTTTTATAAGATAGATGTATCAGCTTTTAATTAAAAAAAATGAATTGACGATTAACTCTCCTGTATTTTGGAGTTAAAGAAAACTGAAAAACTTGAATACTGCTATGATGCAGCTCAGGCTGCAACTAAGCAGATAATCAAAAAAGATTATGCTTCAAATTTTATTTCCAGAAGATAAAAGAAAGTCTATGGAATCGGTATTAGCTTTTAAAAAAGAGCTGTGAGATTATTTCCCTTGGAAATCAGGTAAAAGATTCTGCTAATCAGTAGATTTATTCTATTAAACCATCAAGTCCGACGAGCATTGATTATGTTTTGCTTTGGTGAATAATGTTCTGGAAAAAAAGGATCTCAAATAAAATAATGTCGGAGTTTTCATCTGAGATCCTTGAAATGATGGACTTTTTATTCAGCTTTTAGAACATATACTTGATATCGGCACTTGCCCATGCTCCTCTGAAGTTATCACCGTACAGGCCCTTTAGACTGAAATCAAGAGTAAGACCTGTATTGGATGCAGGCTTAACTGCTACACCAATCTCACCAAAAGCACGTGTACCTTTTGTCTTAGAAGACTTAGCCCATGCCTTATCATCTACCTTCAGCTTTGATTTACCGTCAAATTCATGCTCTAGTCCTGCTCCACCATAAAGAGAAGTTACAGGAGTAAAATCATGGGTGTATCTTCCAGCAACACGTAAACGATTTGAATTTACAGCTGAGAGCTTATATTTACCGCCAGCATTGAAGGAATCACTAGCCTGATAGAGGTAGAAATACTTTCCATAGATATCTAGACTGTTAGTGTCATCAATTTTAATG
>NZ_CACVSS010000023.1:0-47717 GCF_902756765.1 uncultured Succinivibrio sp.
GTTGCCATAATATAGCTACAAATATTTAATAAAAATTTGACACAGATTAAATTTTAACTGTTTGAAATAAAGGATTAATTAGGAGAATTTGAAGAGAGGAATTTATAGAAAACTGTCAAAGATGTAAATTGCCTAAAAAAAGTGCAATTCCAAGATGATCACAATATGGAAATTATAAAAAAAAAAAAAAGAGTATAATCCCAATTAAACAAAAACATAACAAAAATAATAATAATACAATAGCGGTAAGGGTTATAAAGCACTCCCTTATGTAGGGTGATTTTATATTAAGCCATTTGGAAGGAGTTTCTCCCAACTTATTCATATTATATGAATAGGATTTCATATAATATGAATGGAATGCCTCACCAATTGTGTAAAAATCACACTTAATATGTATTGTTAAAAACAATTAGGTAAATAGTAGGTAAATAGTGATAATGTCCCAGAACGGTGATGAACTTAAGTTCAGGAAAGCTTATTCTGATCGAGTTGAGTTTAAAAGCTTTAACGAGAAGAATCCTGAAATATACAGCAATTCAAGATTTTCTTTAATTAGAGAACTAGCCACAGAAGCAGCACCTGCGGTTACTGATATCAAAAGTGCAGCATCAGTTAAAGAGCTTCTGTCAGTTACCCCTAAAAACGAAAGAGAAGAAAGAGAAGCTCAGACTAGAGTTGCCCTTTCATCTTCTGCATCTATACAGAAGAAAAAAGCCTCTTCCTTAAAATCATTTCTCATAAAGAATTCTGAAGAACAGATTCAGGATAAAGTATCCCCTCTTACAGACAAGTTACCTGCTGCACCTGCGGCAAACGCAACTTCTCATAAAGAGGGAAATAATACAGTAGCTGTTACAGCTGCAAATGCAGAAAAGACCTCAGCTAAAGACATTTCCACCGAGCCAAAGGAAGAAATATCAGTTGCAAATGAGAGTATTGTTGTAAAAAAGCAATCCAAGCCATTTTCTTCTCTATTCAGATCATCTATCACATCCGAATTCAGAGGCAGAAAAACAGACTCTCTTCAGGATTTGTATAAAAGATTGTTGAATAACTAACTGTTAAGAAACAATATATTTAACGAGTATTTTTTATTATGCCAGTAATCAGTGTTTGTTCTCCAAAAGGCGGTGTTGGTAAAACCACCGTTGTTGCCAATCTAGCATATGCATTCTCAAGAGCAGGAACCAAGGTAATTGTGGTTGATTTTGATCCTCAGAATGCACTAAGACTTTATTTCGGTCTGCCTTTAAATGATGAAAGAGGCTATGTTTCTACCCCTAATACAGACTGGACCAACGCCTGTATTAACATCGACAAGAATCTTTACATGCTTCCTTTTGGCAAATCCAATAAGGAACAGCGAGCACTCTTAGATGAAGCAATGGCTGAGCCTGACTTCTTCAAGAATGTTCAGGGAGGATTATTCAATAATCCGGATATTCTTATAATTGCCGATTTCGCACCTGGTTATACTCAGGCTTTAGAATCTATTGCCTCTGTATCAGATATGCAGATTGTGCCACTGATTGCAGATGCCGCATCTATTTCATTATTCTCCCAGCTGATGTCTGGCGGTCTTATGGACGGGCTTGTCGGAGGAGGACTAGGTTTTTACATCATTCTGAATCAGATTGATAACCGAATTAAGTTAAATCGAGAAGTTCAGAACTTCTGTGAACAGAACTTTAAAGATCAGCTTCTGGGAATGATTCACAGAGATACCTCTGTAATTGAAGCTGCCGGTCAGCAGATGGCTGTATTTGACTATAACAAAAACTCAGCAGCTGCCTTTGATATTGAAATTATCGCCAAAAAGGTAGCACAGAGACTTGGCTTTGTAGTTAACAAGGAAACCATGATTATCAATCCGTTAAGAAAGGAAAAGAACTAAAGTTCGATAGGGTTATCCATGAAACACCATTTATTTGTATCTCTGTTTTTAATCTTTGTCGCACTGCCAATTCTGATCCTGATGGTAGTTGCCCCAATGAGTACACACAATCAGTTTATCTATGGAATAACCATGGTTACAACCTGTTTTGTGGCTCATTTCATGTCCAAAAAACATTTCGTGTCTTTAGGAATTCTGCTGGTTGCAGTTATCTCATCAACAAGATACATGTTCTTCAGAATTACTCAGACCCTGGATTTTCCATCCTGGATTGACATGTTCTTCGGATATCTGCTGCTTTTTGCTGAAATCTATATTTATATTGTTCTGCTTTTAAGCTTCTTCCAGCTGTCATGGTCATTAAAAAGAAAGATTGTTCCTCTGCCAAAGGATACCTCTCTATGGCCTACAGTGGATGTATATATTCCTACATACAACGAATCTCTGGATGTGGTTAAGGATACTGTGCTTGCAGCTCAGTGCATGGAGTATCCAAGAGATAAGATGAAGATCTACATCCTTGATGACGGTAAACGTAAGGAATTCGCTTCATTTGCCACTGAAGCTAATGTAGGCTACATCACCAGAACCAAAAATGATCACGCAAAGGCAGGTAACCTTAATCATGCCATGAAGCTTACCGACGGAGAGCTGATTGCAATTTTCGACTGTGATCATATCGCCACCAAGATCTTCCTGCAGTCAACTGTAGGAGCTTTCTTAAAGGATTCTAAACTGTCCCTGATACAGACTCCTCACCATTTCTACTCTCCAGATCCTATTCAGAGAAATCTGTATTTAGGAAGGGATATTCCTGCTGAAAACGATCTGTTCTACGGACCTATTCAGAGAGGAAATGACAACTGGAACGCAACCTTCTTCTGTGGTTCCTGCGCGGTTATCAGACGTAAGGCTCTAGATGAAATCGGAGGCTTTGCTGTTGAGACCGTTACCGAGGATGCTCACACAGCATTAAGACTTCAGCGTAAAGGTTGGAAAACCGCTTATCTTGATCATATTCTGGCAGGTGGTCTTGCAACAGAGCGTTTGGTTCTGCACCTTCAGCAGCGTAACCGCTGGGCACGTGGAATGGTTCAGATTTTCCGTCTGGACAATCCGCTGTTAGGAAGAGGACTTACTTTTGCACAGAGACTCTGTTATCTTTCTGCAACCATGTATTTCTTCTTTGCCATTCCGGTACTGATATTCCTGTTTACACCAGTATTATATCTGCTCTTTGGTGTATCTATTGTTCATGGCTCTGTAGAACTGCTTCTGTCCTACGCTATACCGCATCTGATTCTGTCCATATTTGCCTCTTCAAGACTTTACGGTAAATACAGATACAGCTTCTGGGGTCCTATTTACGATCTGGTTTTATCCTTCCATCTGGTACTGCCAACAGTCGTAACCCTGTTCTCACCTCACCACGGATCCTTTAATGTGACCGATAAAGGTGACACTGTGGACAAGTCCTATTTTGATGCGCTGTCAGTTAGACCTCATCTGATTGCATGGGGAATTCTGTTCCTTTCAATTGTGATAGGAAGCTTAAAGCTATTTATTCCAAACTACTTTGACGCTCAGCTTGAACCAACCATTCTTAATATAGGATGGACAGTGTTCAATCTGGTACTGCTGACTGCAGCTATCTGTGTTGCAAGAGAAACAGCCAACAAGAGAAAGACAGTCCGTCTCTATGTGGAAACTCCTGTAAATATCTATCAGGAAAGCGGTCACTGTTCAAGAACTCTGATGCGAGACCTGTCAATGACAGGATGTCGTGTTGACAACTTTGAAAACGGTGAACTTAATCTTTCTGAAGATCCTATCTCTCATATTGAGATCAGGACCGACAAGCACACCTTCTGTGTACCAGTGGAGAGAATCATTCCTGCTTTTGGAAAGGATGAGTTTATCCATATGAGATTCCTTGATGTTGATATTGATTCAAGACGTGAATTTGTAAGATTACTGTTCTCCCGTGCTGACACCTGGGTAAGACCAGAGTACAAGCAGGATAATCCTTTCAGATCATTTATCACAATTTTAGGCTGTATTAAGGATTCTCTAAGAGGAAAACGTCGCCAGGACAACATTCATATTGCAGTGGTGGATATCAATGAATAATTTTACAAAAGTACTTTTACTTACATCTGCATTAGCATTCTCCACCCATGGATTTGCAGATGAGAATGATGCTAACGCAAAAAACAGAGAGCTTCCTCAGGCTCTTCAGGAAATCCTTTTAAATTCTACTCCGTTAGAGCAGAACGAAAATTACTTCACTGAACTATCAAGCAGCGATAATTTCAATGTCAGTACTCAGGAAAAAAAGGATGTAGCATATAGTGCAGAGCTTACCTTTGAAAAGCTGGGATTTCCACAGGGTATAACCATGACCTTAGGGCAGAAGCAAAGTGGACTGAACTTTACTCTGCCAACAGACAAGATCATTACCAAATCAAAGCTTGAGCTGTTTATTTCAGCAACTGAGAATATGGCTCAGAAAAGCCCTCATTTTACCGTGCTGCTGAATAACCAGGAGCTGGGTTCAATTGTAATTTCCAATGTCGAAACATCTGGATATGAGCTTAATGTACCTTCAGAATACCTTGCACAGGAAAACAGTCTCACCTTTGAGATTGAAGAAGGTCTTTCAGCAGACTGTCAGATTGACTATACCGGTTTCAATGAAATCAGTATAGAAGGAAACAGTTTCCTGACTGTTGAAGGAAATGCTCTTGAGATTGACTCAGATCTGACACTGTTCCCTTTGCCATTTTTTGATAAATACGAAATCAGCAAGGGAAAAGTTGAATATGTATTCTCAAGAAAACCTGATGCATCTGTAATCAAAGCAGCGCATATGCTTTCATCTTTCTTCGGAGACAAGGCTGATTATAGAGGAATTCAGTTCAAGGTATCCTATGACAAATTGCCTCACAATCACTCAATATTCTTTGGAAAGCCAAAAGAAAAGATAGCCGGTATCAGTCTGCCAGAAAAGAAAGGTGTGTACATAAAAGACAATCCTTATTTCTATCCTTACAAGATAATCTTTGTAGTGGCCGAGACTGATGAGGAATTCGAAAACGAAATTCTGCAGCTGTGCGATCCTATTTTCTCTCCTAATGAGAGACTTGTAGATGTATCCTACTATCCCGTCTATTCAAGAACTGTAACCGAAAGTACAGAATATGATGCACCAAAGTGGATTTCAACAAACAGAAAAGTCTATCTGAGAGAACTTTTAACAGCAGGACAGTCCCTGACCACCAATGGATTCTGGCATAACTCTATTCATCTGCCATTTAGAACCGCACCAGATCTGTTTATGATGTACGATGGTCAGGCAGATCTGTATGTATCATACGAGTTCCCAGCTGAGAAAGAACTTAATGAGAGACAATCTGGTCTTAATGTTTCCCTGTCAGGAATTTTCCTGGATAAACTGCCTGTTAACAAAAAAGGTCTTCTTGAGAACATGTGGCGTCTGTTTGGAGGAAATGCAAGACAGACATACCGTCATGTACAGCTTGACCCATCTTATATCTACGGAGAGAATGACATCGAGCTGTATTTTGATTTAAGACTCAATGACAATGTACCATGTTCTGTATTCCAGAATCAAAACATCAAGAGTGTGATCGATTCCTCAAGCTACATCGATCTGTCTCATTCTGTTCACTATGCAAGACTGCCAAATCTGTCCTACTTTGTGGGTGCGTCCTTCCCATTCTCAAAATATGCAGATTATTCACAGACAGCTATTCTGCTGCCGGAAAATCCTACCGAGAATGAGCTAAAGGCTCTGTTTGACATGTCTGCCCGCAGCGGAGAAGCTACAGGTGCAATTATTTCAAAGCCAATGGTTCTCATGGGCTTAAACGAGGTCCAAAAGCATGAGCAGGAGCTGGAGGCTAAGGATATTCTGATTGTTTCAACTCTTGTAAACAAGAATTTCCTGTCTGTATTATTTAGAAACTCAGCTTTCACCTTCAACGGTTTTGAGCTAAATATCTATGACTACGGAATTCTGAATTTCAGAGGCGGTGTGATGCGCGGTCTTGAAAGACTGTTCTCTGGTGATTTCAGAAATCAGAATGCCGACGCCAACCGTTACGTTAGAACCTCTCTTGCCTGGAGAGGCTTTTTAAGTATGCTCTCTCCTTTCGACTCAGAGAAAATCGCTGTAGTAGTAACAGCTACTGACGACAAGGAAATAGCAAAGCTTTCCGACGATCTCGATGATCCTCAGGTAAATCGTGAAGTAGGAGGAGATCTTACCGTTATCTCAGGAGATAAACGAGTCGTTAAGTATACAGTGGGTGATTTCATCTATTCAGGTAATGTATCAACTCTCTTTAAAATCATGCATTTTGCCGGTGAGCATATTCTGTGGCTGGCAATTTTCTCTGTATTCATAGTTATGATGCTGTCACTGATTATTTCCAAGATTCTGCAGAAACGAGCTGTAAGACGTCTTGAAGAAGGCGGCTACCACAAAGGTGAATAAGGGATTAGGGTTTAGAGTATGAAAAATAGTAATTTCAATAAAAGCATTTTAGCCATTGTCCTGGCTCAATTACTGATCCCTGCAGCCTATGCTGCAAATGACGGTTCCGGAATGAGTTCAGGAGCAAATTCAAATTACGCTCAGGGAACAGGAAATTCTGGTAATTTAACAGAGAACCTCTTTAATCAGGCTAAATTCTGGCATGACAAATTCCAGCATCAGAAAGCAGCGCAGGCCTTAAACAGGATCCTTTTAACCGATCCAAACAATGAGGAAGCTCTGTACTACATGTCCTTATGGGCATCTGAAATCAACCAGTCAAAGACTGCAAAAACCTATAAAGACAGACTTGCAAAGGCTAATCCAAACAGCTCTTATCTTGAGCAGCTGAACCGTGCGCAGAATATGTCAAATCTCTCAGCAGAACAGCTTAATCATGCAAGATCCTTAAGCCAAAGCGGTAATATTTCTGGAGCTATTGCTGAATACCGTAAGATGTTCTCAGGCAATGTACCTCCAAGCTCTCTGGTATCAGAGTACTATCTGACCATGGCCGGCGACAAGGTTTACTATGACAAGGCGGTAAATGATCTTGTTACCTACATCAGAAACAACCCTAATGATGTCAACGCTCAGGTAACCTACGGTAAGATTTTAACCTACCGTAAGGCAACTCTGCGCAAAGGTATTGAGCTTTTAGAGTTCTACTCCAACCGTTCACAGGATGCTGACAAGGCTCTGCACCAGGCACTGTTATGGCTCACTCCAACAACAGCAGATGAAGAGATTTACAAACGCTATGCCGCAAGACATGGTAATAATTCTGATGTAATAAAACACTATGAAGAGACCATTATCGGCAGTCTGACCGAAAAAGCCTACTCAAAGAGAGCTTCGGACAAGAAAGGCTCTATTGAAGAGTTTGAGAAGATTCTCAACCGCAATCCAAACAATCAGAATGCCCTCGAAGCATTAGGCTATATCTATCTTGAGGATAAGGACTACTCCAAAGCATCAGATTATCTGCAGAGAGCTGCTGATCAGGGAGGAAGCAAGGCCGCCAAGCTAGGTCATGATGCACTTATGGCAAGAGCAAACTTCAATCTGTCTTTAAACAACTATGCTCAGGCCAATGCCATCATAGATGAGGTTTTAGCATCTACACCAAATGACAAGGATGCCCTCTTTATCAAGGCAAATATAAATCTGAAACAGAAGAATCTGCCTGCAGCAGAAAAAGCCTTAACAGATATCCTAGCACAGGATCCTTCCAATGAAGGTGCTATTGAGTCACTGTACTATCTGTACCGTAATGCAGGAAATCAGACAAAGGCTAAAGAGCTTTTAGACCAGGCTCCACTGATGCTGCGCGACAAGATCCTCAAAGCCACAACCGTAAAGCCTTACGTTGATCCTGTTCCTGGTATCAGACGCAATGCGGAGAATCTGGCCCAAAGCGGTAATATTGAAGGCGCTGTTGACGTTTTAAATGCAGGAGTCAACAAGTATCCAAAATCCACCTGGCTGCATTACGATCTTGCCAAATATCTGACCAAACAGGGTTACAGTGCCGGTGCAAATTCTCATATCCAGTATCTAATCCGTCAGGGTGCAAGCAATGAGGATTTATATGCAGGAGCCATGCTGCTAAATGAGCAGAAGCAGTACGCAATGGCCTTAAACGCAATCTCAAGAGCAGGAGCTTCCAATCATAAGGCAAGAGCTTTAAAGGAAGAGATTTTAAGAAACAGAACCTTCTCAGAGGTTGAACTGTATCTGCAACAGGGAAATCCTCAAGCCGCCCTGAATACGCTTCAGTCCATGAATATCTCCCCTGCCACACTAAAGACCAGTCAGTTAGGTCATCTTGCTTATCTGTACTTAAAGTGTGGTCAGAAGGATAGAGCTTTAGATCTTGCAAATCAGGCCATGTTAAGATCACAGGATCCTACAGCAGGAATTGATGATTATGCTGATATCGTTACCGTTTATACAGAAACCGGTAATTACGATAAAGCACGTGAAATCACCAACAATATGTCTATCCTTGCAAATTCAAGTGCAAAGGCTATTGATGATCTGAGTGTTGGTGATTCAATCCGCAAGGCAGATGCACTGCGTGAACTTAAGCGCCATGCCGATGCCTATGACACTCTGTATCCTCTGATTCAGGCAAATCCAGACAGTCCAGCTCTGAATATGGCAATGGCCCGTCTGTATCAGGATAACGGCATGTATGATGAGGCATATACCATCTATGAGAATGTTTTAAGAACAGATCCAAATTCTCAGGATGCTCTGAAAGGTGCTATCAATGCCGCAATGGCCAACAAGGAATACGAAACAGCAACTCAACTTGCCCAGAGACTGGCTCCTAGTGATGATCCTCAGACTTTGACCCTGATGGCAAGAGTTGATAACGAGAATAAGAATTACGAGGGGGCCCTGGCAAAGTTAAAGCGAGCTCGTACTTTATTAGACGGCCGTTATGAGATTCTGCCAGACTCTCATTTATCAACCTCTATGAGTGCACCTGCAAATACCATTGTGCACCAGCCAGGAAATCCGTTCTCAAACAGAAAATCATCTTTATCTACTGTAAGTCAGCCTGATAAGGTTGTACTTCCATGGACTGTTGGCGGCAGTGCAACCAAAACTGCAGTTAATATGACTCCAAAGGATAGGAAAAAGTCTCTTGATGAAGTTAACTTCATGATTCGTGAGCTTCAGGATAAACTTGCAACCACAATTTCTGTAGGAGTTAATACAAGACAGAAACGAGGTGAAGCAGGCTTAAGCAAGGTTAATTCTCTGGAAGTACCTGTTACTTTCTCCACTCCTGTATTTGACAGTGCAAAACTTGATCTGACCATTACTCCAAATACAATGTATGCAGGAAATGTTTCTAGTCAGTCTTCAGAGAAATGGGGAACCAATGCGCTTAACATTGGTGTACAGAATCTGTCCTATAGAGTTAATTCTATTAATTCTAATTTTGAATCAGCTGTAATTTCCAAGTATCAGACTCAATATAATTATGCTGTAGCGAATGGAGATGAAGCAAAATATACAACTGAGTGGAGTGATGCAAATGATAATCAGTTACTGGGTATTATTACCTCAAATTATTCAGGTATTACCTCAACTGATTCATCAGATTTTAAAACTATAAAGGCTTTTATTAAGAGTTTCTTAGCCAATCATCCAAATCTTAATGCTAAATATTCGGAAGGATTCGCGGAACAGCTTGTAAGCGCACTAAAAACTTTCCAGGAGGGAAATGGTTTTTCAAATCTATCTCTTGCAGATGTCATAACTTTATTCCAGAGTTCTCTTGATGCCTCTGAAATGAATTTAACAACAGAGGAAGGTGTTGCAAAACTAAAGGCATTCTTTGCTAAATTCGGTGACCTTGGAAAAACTATGTACGCTGTAAATCAGTATTCTGAGGCAACATCTGTCATGTCCAACGCAAAGGTAAACAGAGGTTCTGGTGTAGGATTTGACCTTGGTTTGTCGGGTGATGACTACAGAGTCAACATGGGTGTAACTCCTGTTGGAAAAGACGGAACCACCCTGACCGGAGGAATATTCTACAGATATCCTGTATCAATGCATGGAGAAATGAGATTCAATCTGTCGCGTACAGCAGTCAAAGACTCACTGCTGTCATACTATGGTTATAAGGATATTATGTCCGGAACCTACTGGGGTGGTGTAACCAAGAACGGAGGTAAAATTGAATACGGTTATGATGATGGATTCTTAGGTGGTTACCTTGGAGGTTCATATTATAACTATAGAGGTAAAAACGTTCTATCTAACTCAAGTTTCGGTTTAAATACAGGATTATATGTTCATCCTATAAAGCCAACCATGTACCAGGATTTAACTGTTGGTATCGATTTAAATTACGAGAACTTCAAACATAACGAAAACAACTTTACCTTTGGTCACGGCGGATATTTCTCACCTCAAAAATACTTTGTGGCTTCAATTCCTGTTAGATACAGGAAAAAGACTGAGAATATGATATTAACCTCAGAAGTATCTCTGGGCTATCAGAACTATCACTTAAACGAGGAAGATTACTTCCCAACAAATTCTGCATATCAGAGTGCTGCGGAGTACCTTGCAGGCTTTGGCTTTATCAAGAAAGCAAAACATGACGCCAAGGACGAAAGCGGTATTGGTGGCTCAGCAAAGGTTGTCCTCGATTACTACCTGCTTGACGACCTGATGGTCGGAGGCTCAATCGGATACAATACCTTTGGCGAATACAAGGAAATGTCTGAAATGCTGTACATCAAGTCTGTTCTTGGAGGTATGTAAGAATGAAAAGCTATTTCTCTACCTCATATAAGCAGGATGTTAACGGCTACGTGGAAATTCTGGTGCAGATCATCAAAATGATGAATATGAATGCCAGCAATTCCGAAGTAAATGACTTTCTATTTGAAGTTGGAGTGAACCTTGCAAATCAGCACTCCGTAAAGGCTGCAGACACACTATCTGCTCTCCATGTCGAGATAAACGAGATCCTCTCAAAGCTTGGATTTGGTGTCTGTCAGATCGAGGATGCTAACAATCGTGTTATTATTAAGCATCATGATCTTCCTGTAATTGAAGACAGGGAGTTCAAGGATAAGTGGCTACAGTATTTCAGTGTGATTATGTGCGGGCTGTATAACTGCTGGTTCCGACAGACAGGTGCACCAGCAGAGCTTATCTGCCGTATCAAGGAAATCATTTCCCCTTGTGATGCTGTATTCGAGTTTAAACGAGCATAAACATAGGCAGGCGATCTATGAAGATTAAAGAGCTTTTAAAAAAATCCATTACAGCAGCATTTGTGCTTTTATCACTGACATCTACAGCCTTTGCTTCTGCCTGGGATGACTATAAACAGAGATATCTTTCAGCTGACGGCTCTATCATAGATACCGGAAATAACAGAATTTCCCATACCGAAGGTCAGAGCTACGGTCTGCTTTTTTCTCTGTATTATGATGATCAGGAAAGCTTCTCTAAGATTTTAAACTGGACTGATAACAATCTTTTCAATCAGGAAAAAGGTCTTTATATCTGGGCTTATAAAAGACATGAGAATGATCCACTAACAGATAAAAACAATGCTACAGACGGTGATCTGATGATTGCCTGGGTGCTGCTTGAAGCTGGTAAGAAGTGGAATAAGCCAGAGTACAGAAAAAAAGGAGAAAAACTTCTTTCTGTAATTCAGAACACACTGATTATAGACTTTGCTAAAAGACCGGTATTACTGCCAGGACTTGTAAGTTTTCTTGAGAACAGCCGTATCACTATAAACCCTTCCTACTATATCTATCCAGCATTAAAAGCTGTAAACAAACACACCTATCAGAAAAAATGGAAACAGCTTGCGGATGAGGGAAAAAAACTGATTACTGCAGTTGAAGACAGAAAAGTTCCAATCACTCCTGACTGGATTACTCTGGATCTCAACGGAAAAGTTCAGGTTTCAGACAGATGGCCTGCACGATCAAGCTATGATGCCATCAGAGTTCCTCTCTATCTTTACTGGGAGGATGAGAATGCGCCAGAACTTGCTGAGTGGAAAAAGTGGTTTTCCTATTTCCCTGCTAACAGTACTCCTGCCTACGTGGATGTACTCTCAGGAGAAAAAGCTAATTACAACATGAGTTCAGGACTTCTGAACGTCAGAAAGCTGGTTTTAGGAGAAAGCGTTTCTGAGCCAGTTTTCACCGACAAGGATGACTATTACAACGCAAGTCTGTCCATGCTTGCATATTTAGCTTACAATCATGCCTTCTCACAAAAATAATCATGACTAAAGCACGAATATCTTTTCGTGCTTTGTATATGTTCATGATGCACAACTGAGATTTTAGGCTAAGAACCTTTTAATTTGTTCATTATCCCGGATCTTTCCTATACTTGAGATAGAGTTATAGGAGAGCTGCTATGAAAATCTCACTTGAGTCCTATCTTGTAAAAGACAAAATTTCTCTAGCTGATATCAGCACCAAAGCTGATCCAAAAGTTAAAAGAGATGAGGTTGAATCATCCTTATTCCCACAGATAACCCAGGAAATCTGTACGCTGCAGGAAAAACTCTGGGCCGAGAATAAACATGGCCTGATTATTCTTTTCCAGGGAATGGATGCAGCAGGAAAGGATAGTGCTGTTAAAAGAGTATTCTCTGAAGTAAATCCTGCCGGACTATCCATTGTTTCCTTCAAAGCACCTTCCGAAGAAGAGCTTGATCATGATTACTTATGGAGAATCAACAGAGCCCTTCCGCCTCGCGGAGTAATAGGAATCTTCAACCGTTCTCATTATGAGGATGTGGTAACGGTAAGATTGCATGATCTGATCAAAAATGGACCTCTTCCTGACGAAATTAAAAACGACTCTGATATCTGGAAGGACAGATACGACCAGATATGTAACTGGGAGAAATATCTTTATCAGAACGGCTTTCATATGATTAAGATTTTTCTTCATGTCTCAAAGGATGAACAGCGAAAACGTCTGGCAGAGAGACTCATTAATCCTGATAAGCATTACAAATTTGATCTTGGTGATATCAGAGAACGCCAGTACTGGGATCGATATCAGGATTTATACAGTGATATGCTGTATCGATCATCTACCAAATATGCCCCATGGTATGTACTTCCTGCAGATAACAAATGGTTTACAAGATTACTGATAGCAATGCTGGTACGGGATACTCTGAGAGCAATTGATCCGCAGTTTCCGGAATTATCTGATGATGTCAAAAGCCAGATTCATACAGTCAAATCTCTATTTGAAGATGTTGACATGAAGGATTTTGGAGATGCAATTTTAAAGCTCTCTAAGTCAAAGAAAAAGTAAAGCTCTCCAATTTTTACAGTTGTAATTGCTTTTCCTTGTACGAGAAAGGTTATCTTTTTCACAAAATCATCAGATCAAAGGCTCGAATACCAATTTCGAGCTTTAAAAAAATCTCTTTATATTCCATACTTTATATATAACATATATGAAGATATATCTCATCAGTAAGGATGTATCGGAGGAGTTTTTATGATTAAGGTTAGCTACGGTTCAAAAAGTCTGGAGAGTCTGAATCGCAATAAAAATGGAAACAGTAAAAAACAGAAAAAAGACCCTCATCAGGAAAAGATGACTAACATGATACATTCCATAATGGGTGATTTAGAAAGTGTCATCAGAAAAGGAATTGAACAGCAGAAAGCGGGGACAAGAAATATGAATGAAGTATTAGAATCTGTTGAAGGACTGTTTGGAATAAAAGCAAAAGAAGAATCTGATAATACCTTCTCTATTGACGGTACTGTTTTTACAGCTGAAGAGCTTCAGAAGGCTGTGGGAGTAATAAAAGGAGTAGAAGGAGAAATATCCGCTCACATCACCGAGTCAAAGCTCCTTGATTACATCAATTACGCCCATTTTGAGATTGCTCGAAATGTCGTTGGCAAATACGCAAAGAAGAATCTGAATATCCAGCAGGGAGAACTTGTCAACAAGGCCTTAAACAGCTTTATTAACAAAGCTCAGGAGGTTCACGACACCATCATCGAGCGTATTTTTGAGAAAACTCAGGATAAATACTACGGCTACAAGGTTACTGATACTGGCGTAAATGATGATCTTGCAACAGTAACAGGAGATAAAGTAGTTGCTTCTAATCAGGACCTGATAAACAGGATCACTTCCCTTTTCAGTACAGCGGATTTCTCAGACTCAGCAGCTGTTTCCAAGGTTATAAAAGATTTCAAGGAAATGGTAATTCCTGCCTATAAGGAAGTCACTGAAGATACCGAAAAACTTGAAGACAAGCTTAGCTATGATGAGTTAAGTTTAACCAAGACAATAAAAAACTTTATGAATCACGCATCTGACTGAGCCTAGTCAGAAATAGCAGAATTTTTATATAGAAAAGCGGCTCACAACATTCTTTTCAGAAGTTTGTGAGCCTTTTTTTGTCTGATATTCAAAATGTCTATTTTCTTCAGATTATAACTGCAGAAAACCTTTCTGATTATCTTTACACGAGCTTATTTTCTGCCGTTATAAAGATATAATTACTCTCTTTGTCTTCTGTCGTGATTACTATAGTATTCAGACTTAGCTGCATACATTTTTCTATCAGCACTTTTAAGTGATTCATCAAGCTTTCGAGAATCGTCGCACCATTCAAACCCGATAGATAAGGATACGCTATTTCCAATCTTAGAGGCCTCAAGAAGATTATCACGAATCGATTCAAATGAACCTATAGAAATATTCGGAATAATAGCGATAAATTCATCGCCTCCATTTCTATAGACATTATTTTCTCCGCAGAATCTGAAAAGCAGATTTGCTGCTCCACGAATTGCCTCATCGCCAGAAGCGTGGCCATGATTATCATTAATAAGCTTAAGTCCATTAAGATCAGCAAAGACAATTCCAAGCTTAGATGACACCTTCTTAAGTTCAGCAATTCTTTCAAACAGAGCATTACGGCTACCAGCTCCAGTAAGTGAATCATGTGAACTTAATCGTTCTAGTTTTTCAAGAGAAAGGCTTAAAGCCATTCGATCTGCAATGAAGTAGGAAACTGTTTCCAATAGTCGTCTGGTATCGACCAGTTCATCTGCACGATAGTTCTCTGCTACAAGATAGCCTGAAAGTTTACCGTCGTTATAAAGAGGTGCTGCAATAAAGTTATTGATCTTAAGCTTCTTTAGGAAAGCATAGAGTTTTGGACTGAATTCAGCAACCACTTCAGTATCATGAACCACAATACTGGATTCATTAAACAGTATCTTCTCCCAGTAGCTGATGGCATGATAATCAAATTTTCTGCGGGAGAATATGTTTGATTCAATACCTCGTCGACACCATTCAAGAGTTCTTGAAACCACCCATCCATCGATATCAAAAATAAACAACCTATCAGGATGGATAACCCTGCCAAGACATTCAAAGGACTTGGTTATGCCAACTTTTATGTTAGTCTCACTGTTTAAGATTCTTGCAATTCTGATAATACAATCATCCGTGGTCTTGCCGCGAGTAAGTCTGTCGTAATTTTTCTTATCTTCATCAATAATGGTAAACATTACTGCACAGCAGCCTGGTTTTGATGCAGGTGAACAGTAGAACTGCAGCCAGTGATGAACTGTATCTGAGAATACTCTGCCAGAAGCTATTTCTCCCAAGCTGGCTCGCTTGGTGAACTGTATCCACTGAACATCAGCAGTAGGAAAATTTTCTCTGTAGGTATGCCCCTTCAGCTCTTCCATTGTTTTTCCTGCAATTTCACAGTATTTGCTGTTTACATACATATACTGCAGGTCAATAACTCTATCTTCTTCGATAATTGGATGAACCAGAGCATAAGGAAGAGGTAAATCAGCATGAAGATCAAATTGAGAAATGTTCTTTAAGGAGGATCTTCCCTGACTTGATCTCATGCGTTTGGAGGCTAGTTCCAGTACCTTCTGTGAATTTGAAGCTTCAGAGCCCTTAGCAATACCCAGATCTGCCGTCAAAGAGCATTTATGAGAATCTACTTTTCGAATCTTACTGATTTCATCTTTAAGCTTCTGTAGAAGTTTTGAAAGTCTGTCATAGCTGTCACGGTAACAGATGATAAATCTGCCAGACTGAAGTCGTCCCAAAGAAGTCATAGGCGTGAATACAGATTTAATTTTTTCAGCAATTTTCTTTAAGACCTTCTCTGAAAAAGCCAGACCGAATTCCCGTCTTAGCATTGTAACCGCAGTAACCTCGCAGAGAATTATGGTATAGTCACGGTTGTGATCACGAAGCTCATTCTCCATTCCAAACAGAGCAAGCAGAATACCTCTGGAATTCATAAAACCGGTTGCCGGATCAATAAATCTTGAATCCTGAACAGAATCATTATTCTCTTTCTCGGATAGATCAATGAAATACCCCATCAGCCCGACAATTTTACCTTTTTTGTAGATTGGGAACTTTGTTGAGGAAATAGGTTTCAATACACCATCTACAATACATTCTCCATCTGAATTTCGGATAATCTGGCCCTTTTTTAGAACATTCAGCTCACCCTGTCTGTATGGAGCATTATTGGTATGCCAGCCTATCTCTTCATCGTTTTTACCCTTAATCTCGTCAAAGGATTTGATATTGAAGTAATCAAGGAAAGATTTGCTTACGCCTACAAAACGACGCTGAGCGTCTTTCCAGAAAAACTTCACATGGCTCTGTTCCATCATGGTTCGCCATAAAAGAGCATCCTTAGCAACAGAAGCTCCAGAGGATGAATTATTATCAAAGCCAAAATAACGGTTTACAGTCGAAACAATATCCTCCTGATACCCCATGGAAGAAGCCTTGATACAGACAAACATCTCCTTGTTATCTGTTTCAGGTACAGTGACAATAATGAAATCTTTCCATTCATAGTTACCATCAGCCTTTTTAATTCTGAAAGAATCCTCATAGAAGCCACGATTATATTTATTGATTCTCTCTACCAGATAATCCTTAGTCGTAAATTGACGATAGCGCTCAAGATCATCAGGATAAATATGTCGGACTGAATAGTTGGAGTAAAACTGCTTTAAGCCATAAAGAACATCTCCACTTTTCTCAGAAGGAATGTCACTGAAGAGCACTGTTCTTGAATCAGTATTCATATTCACAAGGTAAATACTGTCAAAGACGGAAATGATATTTCTAAGAGTATTGTCAAGCAGCTTATTCTGATTCATTGCAAAATCATAGTTAACTGCATCTATATGGGCTAACAGCAGAGAGTAGTTACGGTTTTTTACTACCTGCTCAAAGGAAAACAGATAATAACGACCTCTGTCCACAAAAATCATCTTCTCCTCATCCCCATTGACAATTACTCTTTTGGCAAGGTTTCTGAATTTTCTACTTAAAACAGAATCAGAGGAGTTCATGTTTATTCTAATGGCATCAGAATCGGAAATCTTATCTGACGTGATAATATCCCTGTAGGCGTCATTCTCTCGCAAAAGCACAAATTTCTTGTCCTTACCATAAAGAAACAGTGCAGTAGGCATATTATCTGACATCTCAACCAGACCTGCCTGATCAAAGAAAGATGCAGCCTCTCGACTTTCACAAAGCAAGCCTTTCTTTTCAATATAAGGATAAATATCAGTAAAGCTCATTGGAGCACCAAAATAGTAGCCCTGAAGCTTTTCACAACCTATTTTACTTAGAAATTCAATCTGTTCCTCAGTCTCAACTCCCTCTGCAAGAGTATGAATTCCAAGTTTCTTTGCCATCTGAATTGTCTGGGCAATAATGATCTGAGAGCGCTGGTTCAGATTGGACAAAAACTCCATATCAATTTTGATTTCATTAAAATTAAAATCTTTCAAAACATTAAGGGATGAGTAACCTGAACCGAAGTCATCCATCCAGACTTCAATGCCGATTTCGTGAAATCTCTCAATCATGCTGCGCATCAGAGCATAATCCTTAATAACAGTAGATTCAGTAATTTCAACAACAAAATAGTCTGCTGGAAGATTAAACTCCTTTAGAAGACCATCAATACTGCTGACAGGATCGCCTAATATAAAATCATATCTTGAAAAGTTCAGAGAAACAGGAACTACGTTCTTCCCTTCATCAAGCATGGTACGAATAATCTCGGCAGTGCGGCGTGCTACAGCCATATCAAGTTTGAAGGAAAGACCGTTGTTCTCTAAAACTGAGATAAACTGCCCCGGCTGAAGAAATCCGTATGTAGGATCATCCCATCTGGCAAGAGCTTCAAAGCTACAGATTCTTTTGGTAAGTGTTCTGATAACCGGTTGAAAATAAACTCGAATCCACCCTCTCTCAATAGCCTGATCAAGATGAGAAATAATATACTCTTTCAGAAGATAGTCAGAGCTCATCTTTTCATTAAACCAGGTATAACTTGATTCAATAGAGTACTTGTTGATATCAGCCGCCATTTTAGCTTTATCTATGGCATAAATGATATTCTCATCAATATGAGATAACGCATAGATTCCGGCTCTTACGTTAAGAGTCTTTCCTGAATTAGCTTGAGTAAGCGCAGAGAAAATACTTTGTAATTCATACTCGATTTTATCAGTTGAACTAATAACCGCGAACTGATCACTGCCAAAACGACAGCAGTTACATCTACTGAATTTGGAGATCAGAATATTGGAAAAACAGACTAAAAGATTATCGCCCTCATCGAAGCCATAACGAAGATTAAAGGCTTTCATGCCTGCAAGATCGAAAAATACAACTGCAGGGACTTTTCCAGCAGAATTGAGTTCATCAATGGAATTAGGAGCTAAAAACTGAAACTCTCTGATACTGGCAAGATTTGTTAACTGGTCATAACCTGCTGAGGCAACATGGGAATGTATAAGCCGACTGCCGCCACTTCCAGGAGCAGGAGAAAAAACAGGAGGCATAATTGCTTTATTCATCAAAACCTCAATTTCATTTTTATCTTTAATCTTTTCTCATGTATTCACAGTTGTTTCTTTCGGAGGATTCAGACTGCTAAAGGGACTGAAGTATTTAATAACATGAGGTTAGTTCATAATCGAACCTTTTTTATGGTAACTGCAAAAAGATATTTAAATCATTTTTAATGCCAATTATTAGTAGGCTATTACATTTTTTTTTCTAAAAAACAAACGTATATCAAAAAACCAGGAACTACTATCCCCCAAAAAGATAGCGGTGACATTGAAGCTTGTTCGTTATGAGGATGTGCAGCCTACTCTACATTTCTTTAATTTTTTTCTTAAGAAATGCCCTATTTTTAAAGAATTTTTATGGCCGAATTGATTTACACCTTCTAGAATTAAACTAAAAGTTTTTATATATGCGCATAAATTTTCAAAAATAAGGATCCAGTCATATATGGATGCACCAAGTATCGACAGAATGTTAGATTCACTGGACTCACCTAGAATTGCCAAGTTTGGTGGCAATCCGCTGTCATGTAGTCCAATCCCTGGTTTTGGGTATCTTTTCATGTGCATAAGACCACAGACCCTGATGATTTATAACCGCATTGATAGACTAGGTTCAGAAAGTAAGGCTTTCCCGGAACTCTTTGAGATGATTCTTGCATCTGAGGTCTCTTCAGGCAGGTTCAATAACATCAGACTTGTCTATGACAGTGATACTACTGTTCTGTGGATGTGCTATGACATTAAGCTTGAAGATATTACTACAGTGGTACTAAGAGATTCTATCAACGACTTTATTAACAATGCCAAAAACCTGAAAAAATTTATGAAGACACAGCTTCTGGATGTTGTAATGCAGGCTTTAAGAGAGAGTCAAGATCTTACAGATGAAGCAGCTCAGCTCTCCCCTGATATGGAGCAATCCTGTGCATTGTCTCTAGCTGTTTCAAATATCACTGCCGAGAAGAATTATGAACAGAGTAAACCTCTGAGTACAGATCCTAATGTTCAAACACAGCTTAAGCAGATTATACTCGCTTCAGCAAAAGGACCAGGGACTTCTAGCAGCAGTAATAGTGAAACTACGGGGACTACTGGAGAAAAAAAAGAGCCAGAGCTGGTTAACGTGATGATAGCTCAGAGTATGTTTATGCTGGCATAAGACTACTTCTTATTCTCTACAAGCTACAAGTCAAATACAAAACCCGCATTTAGCGGGTTTTGTTTTTATACTAATGTCTCTGTCAGTCTGTCAGAGCATTCTCATGAAAATGCTTAAAATAATACTGTTTATCGGATCTGCAAGCATAAAACCTACAATTGGGAAAAGCAGATATGATTTAAAGGATGAACCGAATTTGCCTGTGAGCACCATCAGTGTTGCCACAGAGCTTGAAGGTCCGCCCATACCAAAACCGATTGAAGTAGCAGAGAGTACCGCTGCATCATAATCTCTTCCGGTCAGAATATAGACCATAAAGAAGGCAAAGAACAGCAGAAGAATCAGCTGAGCGATAAATATTCCTACCTGAATCATATTCAGGAAACTCAGCTGCCAGATTGCTAACCCCATAAAATCCATAGCAAGATACATGGAAAGACTTAAACCGCCGAGATAGTTAATCTCGCTGGTATAAAAATGATAACGTTTGGTTTTTATACTCAGATTACGTAGAATAATAGCAATCAGCATCGCGCCGATGTAATAAGGAACAGTAGCACCGAAAATTTTGAAAAAATCACATACTGCTACACCTAAACCGACTACAAATGCCATCTGATATGAGGCTTTGGCAAGCTTGGCTGCAAAAGGCAGATCAGAGTCATCAGAATCGGAATTCTTTTCTAAATAAATCTCTTCTGAAGCTGGCTTTAATTTGTACTTTAATATGAGATGACGTCCTAGAGGACCACCTACAAGACCTGAGACAATAATACCAAGGGTGCACATACCAAAGGACATATTCTGACCATTTGCAAGTCTTAAATCCTCAAGGAAAGCACCAAACTGTTCGGTGATACCAAAGCCTCCGGCCATAGAAATAGAGCCTGCTGTAAAGGTTGTCAGTGAATCCAGATTAAATAACGAAGAAAAGGATAGACACAGAACATTCTGAGCAATTATAAGAAGAATAATAGCTAAAAACAGAATCAGAAAAGTAGAAATACTGCGTCTAATCAGACTTAAGTCTATCTGAAAACCTACAGAGGTAAAGAAAAGCACCATGCAAAACTTTTCTATAGCCTCACTGGTGATAAACACCACACCTTCAAGATAAAAACAGAAGTTGACAAGTGCGATAATAAGGCCGCCTACAACAGGAGATGGAATACAGTATTCATCAAGCAAAGGTATCTTCTGTTTGATAAAAACACCAAGAAATAGCACCATCACAGCTAAGCCTGCTGTCTCATACATATTAAGATTAACAATTTCCAGCATTTTCTTTCCTTAGTCCTGAGATGCCACAATATGAATATCAAAAAGAGGTTTTAAATTTTCGGTCTCTTTAACCGTAAATCCGTATTTCTGATAGAAATCAGCTGCCTCAGGGTGAAACTTCAGATCAAGCTTAGGCTCGGTTGCGTATATTAGAGCCTCCCTGTCAAGAGACTTTACCTCATCACCATTTGAGTTAAGATCCGGCTCGAACATAACTTTCATGAGTTTTTCAATAGCGGAATCAGAGGTACCGTTATGAGCCTGAAGCAGAATGTTTATGCTGACTGCGCCAACAGACTTATTCTGCCCCACATACTGATTAGCCTTAATAGAGGTAGCAGTAAGAGACTTCTCATACTTGGTTATGATTTTTAATCTGTCTGCAACTATAGGCAGGAATTTAACTTTCATAGACTTGCAAAGCTCAGAAACATAGCCGGATGGAACTGAGTCATAAAGAAACAAGGCCTCAGCCCCTTTGTTTTTAAAGAGCTCAATTGCATCTTTTGGAGTTTTTGCCACAAGCTTTCTTGCAGGACGCTTGATGCCATGATCCTTTAAAAGTCCGAAAGAAACTGTTCTGGCAGCGTAATCATAACTGCCGACAGCTACTGTTTTCTCTGCAAGATCAGATATATCCTCATAAGGTGAATCTGCTCTTACAATTGCATGCAGAGTCTGTTCATAAACTCCTGCAACTGTTGAGTTATAGATATTAACTTCATCTCCATCGTTTATAACATCATAATTCTTTTCGTTGACACTGCTGGCAACATAAGCGGGATTGATTCTGGCAACAACAGCAAGAGCCGTATCCAGCGCAGATGCATTAATCAGAGCAAGATCGAGAATCCCATTATTCAGAAGTCTGATGGATGAAGCCGAATCAGCTGTATAAACAGGCTTTAATCTCAGGTCAGCTCCGGCCTTTTCAAGTTTCTTGTTAAGATTAACCGTATATTCATAGTAATCGCTGCCAGGAGCTCCGACACCGACTCTAAGGGTTTTATCATCATGACAGCCGGTAAGAAACAGACCGCAGACAATCAATACTAATATTCTTTTCATGTAATACTCTCAGACCAACGCTTTAGAACTATGAAAAATCCCCTTAAGGAGACTTGCAAAGAAAATAAAGCAAAAGATTTCAGTTTAAAATGTTTTCCTACGAAAAAAGAAAATATAAAAATAACAACTCTTTAAAAATTATAAGAAAACCTTTGGAGGATAGGTAATTTCAAATTGACGGATATAATCTGAGATCACACAAAAATCATAATAAACGTGATAAAAAATTCGATTTTGCTTCAAAAATACAAAATTAGGACTGCCGAGTATATCTGAAAGGATCTGTTCTGAAGGAATAGAATCGGCAGCTGGAAAACAGTTAAAGGATCTAAGCTTACGCACCTGCGCATGTACAAAGCACATCACGGCTCAAATAAAGGCTACATGACAATGCTGCAGGTCTTAGCTTATACCAAAATCCTGCAGAGTTACATTTGAACTGATGAATTATGAGAAATAAGGCTCTCATTCCTGACGGCATCTGAATCTGCAAAAATCTTTATAAATGCATGAAGTTATAACCATTGCTAAAAGGCTGTGACTGATTATCGCTTACACCATTAATCAGGTTCTGCAGTCGCTTTGACCTAAACTGCATTGCCTCATTGTTCATATCGTTAACTTTCTTTGTCCACTCATCCGCAACCGACAGAGCTCGGTTTAATGTGCCTATAAAATCAGTTGAATCCGACTCCTCAGAAAAAGGAAACATAAAGTTCATGGAAACCATATGAGTGGAGCTTAAATAGCTCAAAGCACCACCGCTGGTCTGTGAAAACAGGAAATTAGCCTCAAGAAGACGAGGTAATACCAGAGAAACAGCACCAGGGGACAAGGTGGTTAGTTCTACGTAGATGATACATACACCAAGTTCCGGCTCAAAGTGCAGTAGAACATTTCTCTCATCGTAAATAAAATTAACCGCATTGGACTCACTTAATGAAAGATTAAGTCCGGTAACTTCATTGATTTTCTCAATTACTTCTTCGCTTTTCATCAGCTGATCCTTAATTTTTTAACAACAATTTCAAATTTAAATACAGTGTAAGGTATATGTCGAACACATATTAAATTAAACAACAAAATATAAAGTTCAAGATTTTAATTCAATAACTTCAACAGATACCCAATAATTCCTTCAGAAAACTCTCTTTTTTGGTTAATCCGTCAAAGTTTCGGGATTAACCATGAGATATTGCATAAGCAGCTCGAGGATTTATCAGATTGCAACCTCAGGATGCTCCTTCTTGTAATTCTGAATCTTCTCCAATGATGCAAAGGAAATCTTACCCTCTTTACAGTTAATCACTCCGTTCACATCAACCTCCAGTACCATATGGAACTTGAAGAAGGCTGTGCCAGGTTTCTCATTGACTGTTACCTGAATCTTGCCGTTATCCAGTTTTCTGATTGTATGATCAAGTGCGGTATGCTCTGCTCCTTCCGCAACATTATAGTAAAGAACAGGAGCCTCATGCAGTATAGCCTGTATACCCTGGGTAATACAGAATCCAACGCCACACAGCTGCTGGTCGGAGATGTTACCGAGACTTTCTCTAATCTCCTTGGCCATATTGCTAGTGTATTTCTTGTTACCGTTTAGATCTCCCGTATTCCAGCTCTCTTTTTCAGTGAAGATCTTCTCTTTATTATTTCCGGTCTGCAGAGTAATCTTGCACCCTTCAACAGATGTTACGCCCTGTGGATTTCTAGCTCTAGGGAAATCAATTCCAAAGCCATAATCACTTGAACCGTCCTTAAACTGATAACCATTAATACAGTCTATAGGGAATACCCCATGACCTCCATTCTGTTCACTCAGCTCAAAGACAACATCCTCCTTGTCGGCTGTTGATAGTTTTTTTATGTAATCTGTAATATTGATGCCTATTAGATTTAAAGATCCGTATACCATTAAAGGATCAAAATTCTTCTTTCCTAAAAGCTTGCCTAATGCATCGATTTCCTCGTTAAGCTGAATAGCAAGTTTATTCAGAAGATTATCAAAGTTAAGATCCGCTGGGGCCTGACCTCCATGAAGAACGCCCCAAACCTGCTGAGGTGTTGGATTTCCTCCACTCTGATCTAAAAGCTCAGACAGTTCTTTTGCCTTCTGGCCTATCAGACTCATCAGGTCTTCGAGCCTCCAGTAACCGTCAACAGCTTCACCGTTTTCGTTTATATAGCTGTAATCAAAAATCTTATTCTCACCATAGGCTCCGGCATTCTTCAGAGGCTCCTTGTCGGAAACAGGCACCTTCAGATTGTAAATAAAGTCCTTTACTGCATCCTTCTTTTCCTGGCTTAATTCATTAAAGCCTACCATCACCTTGTCAAAAGGTTTGAAGGTTAACCTGAAGAGCTTTGCAAACGCATCAGGAAGATTATCCTGATAAGGAATCTCTCCTAGATATCGCTTAGCATCAGGGTCAAATAGCGGCTGAGGATTCTGAATATTCAGCTTAGCTGCCACCTTCTCTCCAAGCTTATTGATGTTGTTAAGAAGAACATCCACTGCCTCAGTGTAGCTGAACTTGACATGAGATGCTATATCCAGAGCTGAAGGATCTGCCTGTTTTTCCTTTGCCTGCAGTGTATTGATTATCTCAAGAACAGCTTTTGTATACTTATCTCTTAAACCTCCATTAAGATTTTCAAGAGACTTCTGATCGCATAATGCAATGATGGCATCAAAGTAGAAATCAGCAACATCTTCCTTACTGTAACCTGCAAGCAGAGTTTCTGTATTTAAAAGTTTATTTCCGAATTCCAAAAGCTGCAGGACTATACTGTTTATTTTCTGCTGAGAGTTGCTCTTAAACACATCAAGGATTGTGGCAAGATTATCGTTGACATCAACAAAACCTTTGATAAAGGCAATATCTGTACATTTAGTCAGCTTGATTAGACTTATGGCAGTCTTTTTCTTATCATCATTAAGTTCAGGACTGTTTAAAATCGCCTGCTGTGCGCTGTAAATTTCAACATCTGAAGCATTGCGCTTTATTTTTTTACTGCCAGGAATATTGTCAAGCAAACTTTCCTTCAGCTCGATATTATTTCCACTGGCTTTGACTGATGCTGGATCAACGCGAGAATCTTCATCCAAATCTGCGGTCAGAATGTTTAAAAGAGCCAGAAGAAGTTCATCAATCTTCTCAAGATCCTTCTTATCCTTTAAGGTAAGATCTGCCCCATTCTTCTTTATTTCTATCAGATCCTGATACAGTGTCAGAATGTATGTCTGGTTCTGCTTTGATTGAAGTTTATTTCTATCATTGATACTTAAGGAAATATCGAGTAGTTTCATAACCTCTTTCAATACGGCAGAAGTCTCTTTGCCGGAAACAAAAAAACGCTCAATTGACTTCTCAGCATCCTTTATATTTTCAAGAATTGTAGGGACATCAGGCTCTTTCTTTAGGAGCTCTTTTATGACTCGGTCTATATATGTTCCAACTACACAGGCAGAAGGGATCTTATCCGAATACATATCAAGGTTACTGAACCTACGCAAAAACAGAGCATTTTTTTGTGCAAGATCACTAAGCTTTTCTTTTATATGTGAGTAAAAATCACCTTCTACGTTTTTATATCCCTCAATTATGGCCTTACGGTTTTCAGGCTGTAAAAGCAGGGCTTTTACAGCATAAGGCTCCAGACCTAATTTTCTACATAAAGGAAGACCAAAAGTGACATCTTCAATATCCTCTATGAATGAATCGATAGCCAGTTCCTGTGAAAGAGCATACAGCGAAGATGAGGTTGGAACTGATGATTTTTCATAATACTTGATTAAAGCATCCATAGCATGACTGAGTTTCTTCCCAAAGAAATACATACTATCCTTGAATTCAGAGTTTGCTTTAAAGAAATTGTTTACAGCAACCAGCATCTTGCTTAGATCTTCACGGGTTCTGGCAGGATCATTTCCCTTTTTTAGCAGACATGCTGAAAGCTTATCCAGTTCCTCCTTAGGCATTATTTTTAAAGCAGACATACAGGCAGGATCATTAACATTTGCCGCTCTTTTAAACAGATCATTTATAGATTTGCTGCCCTTTGGAAGTTCTTCGTTGCCTGTGGCAAAAGAAGCACCATTAATAAATTCAATTACTCTTTGTCTACCATGTTCTCCTGTAAGATCAGGGAACAGATTCCTTAGAAAGTCATTTACGTTTTTAGCATCAGTCGGATTTCTGAACTCAGACACATCAAGACCAAAAGCATTACCCTGTGAAAAATAGTCAGGATCTCTGCTGGAATAAAAATCATTAAGCACTCTCTTTAGGAAAGTCTTCTCATTATCAACAAAGTCGTCTACGCTGTTTCCATCCATGTCGATTTCAACAAAATCATTCTTTGCTGATATATGTTTAAAGGCAAAATCCTGTGAAAACTTCTTAAATGACTCAACCTGAGACTGTGTAATAACTTTATTTTTTAATGCATTCTCTACCGCTTTTTCAGTGACAGCCTTTGCCTTGTTATGTGCATTCAGCAGATTATCAGCCAATTTTATAGCTTCATTGATTTTAGAAGGCGTCAGTGCAGCGCCATTTTTAACCATAGTGGTTAAAGTGCGACGAAGATTGTTGCTGACAGAAGCATACTTATCATTAGTTATAAGTGCCGACCAGAAGGCAAGAGTAACCTCATTATTGGACTGAGAGTGAGAAAAGCCGATGTTTCTTGAGATAAAACCAAGAGGTGTATTACTCAGAGTACCGTCACTCTTTCTGATGCGGATTTCTGCCTTATCCTGACTTTCACTGGCGATTCTCTTAAAATCATCTAATGTAAGATTGTGGCTGTTTAATCTTGCATGAATATCGCTCATAACTCCAATCCTCTAAAAAAAAAACAAACTGCAGAGGGGCTCCAATAAAGTTCTACAGTTATGTAATCTATATATCTGGCGCAGCAGAAAATAACTTTAAACAAAATCTTCAGTTTAAAGATTTCATTCAGCTGCACGACAAGCATTTCAAATCTCTAATAATAAATATAGTTGACAGAATTATGTAAGCTCAAAAGAAAAGTTATTTTTTCTTGTTTATATATATCGCTTAACAATTTTTAGCTTAACCACATTTATTTATCTATATGTTTTTAACATTTTTTTTATGTGTTAAAAAAAACAATAAACAGTAAAAACATAGCTAAAAGTATAAGGTATATTTTTAAAAAATGTAGTCTTAAAATGGATTTTTATATATATTTGCCAATTATGAGATTAAGATCATGTTTTTAATCCATCTACAGAACAGAGCATACGGGATCAGAATATTTAGAGAAAAACTCTACGGTTACATGGATATTCATGTAAAACCGGTACAATTGCATAAGGAGAGGACAGCTTCTTACTTACCTACCTATTAAGCTGAAGTCGGTTGAAATACCAGAGATTTAAACAAGAAAAGGAAAACAATAAGAAGAAATAACAGACATAAAAAAAGCACCCTAAGGTGCAGTGGCGGTGAGAAGGGGATTCGAACCCCTGATACGCGTTAACGTATACACGCTTTCCAGGCGTGCTCCTTCAGCCTCTCGGACATCTCACCATGTGAACGATGTTATTTTACTTAAAAATCTGTAATTTGCAAGAGCCTGACCACATCAGATCATCAAAAAAACCGGTTGATCTGGGGAAATTTAAAAAATTGAATAATAGACTTAACAAGAATAGAAGTGGAACTTGTACCTGAGTCTAACAACTCCTGCCCTGACCACCTCACAGGATATAAGTTCCAGGGACTGTCCCATCCCCGGTTTTTCATCAGTTTTTCCCTCGTACTCAAAGATTGAACCTACACCAGATAGACCATCAACACCAGGATAAATCACAAGATACAGTTCATCAATCAGGCCCTGCTTTAAAAATGAACCGTTAAGCTTACCTCCACCGCTTAAAAGAACCTTTCTTAACCCAAAATCAGAATAAAGACTGTTTAACGCTCTGCGAAGATCATTACCATCCTTTCCTGCAAAGGTATACGAGATTTCACGCTCTCTTAGATAATCAAGATATTCCTGAGAACAGGTATCCTCTCCAAGGATAACCATTAAAGTAGAGTGGCCCAGATTATTGTCTTTATAGGCAACTGAACCTTTAGAGTCAAATACTGCGGTCATCTTGCTGTGAGTACGGATACCAAGAAAAGGTTCAGGATTCTCAACCTTAGTATGAGTATCAGAGTGAAACTCATCTGAACAGTGATGTCTTTTTACAGTGTTTACCCCTAATACAAAAACATCTGCCCTGATTTTTTTCTGAGTTTCATAGTAAACATCAGGATCACCTTCCCCTTTTTCACTGTAAAGGACAGACCATCTGGACTCATCAATACGTCCGTCGACAGAACTTTCCATAAGACAGATGACTCGCTGGGAAGGAGTGGTAACCATATAAAAATCCTCAAGAAGACTAACCTTGTTTATGATTATACAAGAATACTCAAAGAAAAAATTTACTTACCTGGATTTCTGTTAACAAGAAATCTGTATTTCTTTAAGGAAATTCCTCCGGCCCCAGTCTCAAAACCATTGGTTCCATACATCAGCGAAGACATAACCGGAGGCAGTGATTTGGATAGAACATACATAAACAGAGAGATAAATATCATCACCATACAGTCAGAATGTTTTAAAACACTCATACCATCCTCATAAAGTCTGGTTGCCTCAATCACATCGTTCAATATCCTGCATCCGGCTTTGATAATGATAAGAACTGTAACTAGTTCAAGGCCTTTTGAGATCAGAAGCTTAAGATAATTCACCGCAAGATGACGGGTTGATTTAAGACCTCCAAAGCCAAGGACAAACACTCCGATTATGCATAAAATCTGAGCGGTAAGATAAATACTTACAAAGCGCAGTATTACAAAAAACATCACCACCGAAAAAACAATCATACAGACAATGATCTGGACCTTAGATACAAGCCCCAAAACATTTGAGGTGGTAAGATTAGTGATCTGCCGGTCTATGTTGAACACCAGATCAATAAGCTCTGACGGTCCCATATACCCGTTATCAACCATGGTTACAAAGGAATCAATTATCGACTTGCCTATAGCATAGTCATTACTCAGAAGATAGAAGAAGATACCGGTAAAGAGTACTCCTGTAACTAAAGAGAAGAAAAACTCCGACATATCGCCGTTAAAAGCACAGCGTATACCGGTCATAACCATACTCATTGGAACTAAAAACCAGAAGAGCCTCATGGCGGCCTTATGAATAGGAACAGCACTGTCATTCACACATAAGACAAACTCGTCTATCAGAGAATTTAATATTCCATCCGCATTGAGTTCAACAGCGGATGCTGAACCTGATATAAAAATGAGGGATAGCAGTAAGAGTTTCACCGAGCTCACCTTAACTACATAGTCACATCCAGATGACGTGATTTTGTATTATTATCATTACGTAAAAAAAGCTCATCTGCCTTTTCTTTTATCTTTTCCTTTTCGTGGTTCTTGGTAATTTCACTTGAAGAAATTCTGTTGAGATCGGAGATCTGAGCGGTAAGCTGCACCAGAGCATTAGCCTGAGTAGCATTTACTTTTGATAGCGTATCAATAGAATCATTAAGCCCCAGTGATTCCTCGGACTGCATGGAGAATTCATTGAGTTTGTCTATGCTTTCAAGCAAAAGCTGCTGAGTCTTTATGGCTTTTTCTTTTGTTTGAGCTGAAACTGATAGTGCTTCATTATCAATCATCTGATTCAGCTTTCTGAAATTACAGGAATCACTTTTAAGACACTTAAGCCAGGCCTCTGATCTGATGGAATCCTCTGAATAGCCTGCTGCCGATTCTGTATTTTTGGCAAAGGCATAGCTGGCTTCTAAAAGCAGCATGGAATTCTGATTGAGCTCCTGAACGGACTTCCAGGCATCCTTATACTGAAAGCTGGAATTACTCTCCTCTCTGGAGTTCTCCTTTATAAAATAGGATTCAAGTTTTCTAGCCTTACTGCTGTTATCCTCTGACCAGGCCTTAAGTGTCTTATAGGTGGCATTGAGCTTTTCAATCATCTCACTGCCCTGACTGTGAGAAATTCCGCCAGACTGAGCTGCTGCAATGTTAATAAGCAGATAACCTGCAAGACACAGAATAATAAAATTAGTATTTAATAAAATACTCTTCATGATTAACTCCGTAAGGTTCTTTGAAAAAGATATCCTTGGTAAGAGATATGGTGAACTTATAGCCAGGCTGAACCTTCAGGGTTGGAGCTAGGTTGATGTTACGCTCAATGATTCGGCTCAAGGCTTCGGTGACATCGGATGAGAGCTCCCTTGCCTGGGTAGTGTATAGAGTTCCGGCTCCTGATGTGGTTCCGTAAGTCTGCTGGACTGATGATGCTGCTGTGGTTATTGAGGAGAGGAAAAAGCAGTTGCTTAGGATCCTGAAGAAATGATTATCGACATCTGCCTCAAAACCAGCAAAGCCGTCAGGAGACTGTCCCGGCATTGAACCTATATTGATAGAATGTCCATTAGGAAAAATAATACGGTTAAAGCCTAAAAAAAGACGCTGAGCTCCGAATGCGGCAGTTGAACCATACTGACCTAAAAGCTTTGATCCCTTAGGTATTAACAGGAATCTGCCGCGGATACTGTCTCTGATATCACGGGTTACCATAGCGCTTATCTGTCCAGGCAGCTCTGAATTGATGCCGGTGGAGAGAACCGCTGGAATGACAGTCCCCTGCATCAGAGCAAAAGGCGTCTTAGGCTTTATCACTTCATTTTCAAGAGTAAAGTTTTCCCTTTCAAAGACCTCATATCTGGAAAGAGTCTGCTCTGCCTTATCAAAAGATGAATGCCTGTCATCAGAAGCAGTAAAAATATCAGGCTCACCTTTACTATAATGAGATGAAGATGCATCATTTACAGGCTTTACAGAAACTGCAGTCTCATCATGGTTAAAACGCAGCTCCACTCTGGTGGGAGCAGCTTTTGCCTTACGATATTCTGCAGCACGGTTAAGATTGAGTTCATTCTCCTTAGGTTTTCTCTCTTTTATCCTTTCTGCAGAAGCCTCTGCTGTGTAGGAATAATCCTCTGCTTTTGAGGTTCTGTCTAAAAGATTACCCTTCTCCCTGTACTTTATGTATTCCTTAAGATAATCCTCCGTATCCATGCTTTCCCCAGGTGAAGGAACAGTCTTCTGTTTTGGCGTCAGTGACGTTGAAACTGAGACATCAGTTTCCTTTAAATTATCGGAGAATACCTCCTTTGCATCATATTTTGATGGTTCAGTATCGTATTTACTCTTTACCCTATCATCTATTGAAGACAGATTTCTTGCGATCCCCGATGCTACCTTATCAGCATATTTAAGGTTGGTCTCTACACTGTACATTTTCTCCCCAGACTTAACCGCGCTCTTATTCTGAGATTTAATGATATAACCAGACATTACTATCATAAGGATACAGGCAGCAGCTCCGAGGGTAATGAGATAGCCCCATTTTTTGGATAAAGGACCTGTTCTGATTCTGTCAAACATACACTAGACCTCCCTTACAATATCCGCACACACGGACTTGTCATCAGAGCCACTGACAATACGCAGATGCTCATAGACACCGTCGATTACAAAGGTATGTCCCTCAACACGGAAGTTTAAAAGAGCTGTTTTCTCATCTCCTAACAGAGGCAGCCCGTCACTGGTAACTCTAAAGACTGTAGGCAGATCATTGCGCTGAAATTCAGATGGTAGCTGTATATAGGTATTCACCCCATCATCAAAGGCGTTTAGAGGAAGAAGCGAATCATCTCCCTCTACAGAATAGGAGTAGTTGCGGCCTTTTGGGGAAATCCCCCCTTCTGTTCTGCTGTTTTCATTTGTTCCATACTGATAGGAGACTGTAGAAATACCAGGTGATGACTCCCTATTGTCAGCAAGAGAATAGTCAAAGCGCTGAGCTGATCTTGAGTCTTCATACTGAGAAGGATTAAGTTTCAGACTATGACCAGGATAATTGAAGCTTACCGCCGGCATAAAATCCTTCTGTGATGATTTAAGAGCAATATGATAGGTACGGCGATTGGTGGCTATGATAAGGGAGGTTTTAAGTCCGTTATCCAAAGCTTTGACCACAATATGCTCGGTTCTGTCAGCTCCACTGCCGGATACTGCACTGTCGATAAGCCAGCGGGTAGAATCTCCAAGCTGAACGGTAAAAACGCGCTCGCCTTTTTCCATGGAGATATCCGTTATTTCAAACAAAGCACAGACCACGGTAGGAATTCCGCTGCCATAGGTAAATATTACCTGTCCTGGCAACACCGCCTGAGCTGAAACCTGTCTTCTGTCCAAAGCCTCAAGTTTCTGTATGGTGTTAAGATCACGCTCATCAAGATAAGACATTTCACCACCATATTCACTGCCATCCGAGGCAATACCGGCAAAGGAGAAGCAAAGAGAAAGCATAAGCACATTCTGTTTATTCATGGTTCATCTCCTTAACAAGTTTTCTTGAGGTTCTAATCTCATAGATCAGAACTGAAAGAGGATTAAGTCTTATCTCCTCCACATTATCAAAGCTGATGCTGCCGATTCTATAGCTTAAAACGGACTTGAAGTGCTTTTCTGTTATCTCCTCTAATCTCTGGGTTATAACAGAATAGTCCACCTGAAAGCTGTTATCCGAAAGTCGTGAGACGCTATCGATTTTTACATCTGCAAGAAGGTTACCTCCAGATCTGAACAGCTCCGAGTCGTTATAAAAGCCATCAAGATAGCGACGGGCCTGACTTTCCAGATCCACCATGGAATAAACCTTGCGGATATACTCTCTCTGAAGAGAGCTGTCCTGACACATAGAGAATGCTTTTTCTATAAAGTCACACATAAAAGCGGCCAGGGCTGTTTCGGGAATTTCCTTTGAACTCTGAAGTCTATCTGAGGCAATAACACTGCCCTGTTTATCTACTGTGACTATATAGGGGATAACCTGAGGCTCTTTATGCAGCATCAGAAGATAACCAAGCGAGACAAAGCCAAGCGCTATACCACCTAACCCCATAATCAGCGGAAGAACATTTCTCATGTAACCAGATGAGGCAAAGGTATACAGAGTTACGGAGTCTCTATGCTCCTTTCTCTTAAATAAAGATCTTAGAGTTCCCATATAAAATCACCTCCCTCACTGTTAAATCGCATATCGAGCTTTTCTCTGTCCTTAGCCACAAAGGACAGAAGCTTAAGCTCGCTTTCTGATATAGCCAGATTAAACTGCATAAAATTCCCATCCTTATGTAAAAACAGATCTTTTTTAGGTATACCCTTAAAAATTTCCTCTCGCTGCGGCGCATTAAGGCCAAGTCTTGAGTAAAGCTCCGTAAGAGCAGGACTTTTAATATCCGCATTTGGCAGATAGATTCTGGTCTTAACGCAGTCAAGAATATCCTCAAGCAGCTTTGAGCGGGCAAAGTCATTTACCGACTGAGTCGCAAGAATAACCACGGTATTGTGCTTTCTCACGGTTTTAATCCAGGAAAGAAGCTGCTTACAGAAATAGCTGTTAGATAGCATCAGCCAGGCCTCATCAATAATGATGGCTGAGCTTTTTACCTTCTGGATCTCTGAATTGATTAAACTGAAGATGCAGTCTAGAACCGGATAGAGATTTCTATTGCCGTGCTCAAAAAAACTTCCACACTCAAAAACCGTCAGAGCAGAATTGAGGTCCGGATTGTCCGTACCATCCAGAGGACTGTCAGGATTTACCGAAACAAGGTAATTACGAAGGCTAAGCTTGAGCTCGTTATTATTTAAAAGATTGTAAAAATCCGTCAGAGAATGTCTCTGTTCAGACTGCTGTGATAATAGTTCAACCGTTCTGAAAATAAGCTGTCGCTCCCCGTCAGTTAGAGTTTTCCCGTTGTACTCATACAGTTTCTCCACAAACAAAGCTCCCGCACTTATCTTTGATGGAGAGGAAAGATCCAGTAGAGGACAGAACCTGTGAGATGAGGCCTCTTCCAGACTCAGGTGATTTCCCTTTAAAAAACGGCTTAAGGCATAGAAAGACTGCCCCTTGTCAAAAGCAAAAATCTTCATGCCGTCATATTTTAAAAGGCTTAAAATAGTGGCCCCTAAAAATACAGATTTACCACAGCCGGGAGGTCCGACCACCAGGCAGTTGGCAAGATCTTTTACATGCAGATTAAGGTAAGCAGGCTCATGAGCTTTAGAAACAACCTTCATGAGATAAGGAGCATTTTCACCGTAATTAGGATTAGGAGAGACATTCTCCCCACTGTAGTTTTTGTGCAGAGGCAGAAGATCTGCCACAACCTCAGAAGAAACCATGGCACGTCTTAAGTTCTCGATACTGTGGCCAGGCAGTGAGCCAAGGTATGCATCCGTAGCATTTAAAGATTCAACTCTGCCAACAAAGCCTAAAGATTCAAAAAGCTTAAGACATTGTCTGGCCTTCTCCTCTAGTGATTTGACAGATTCATCAAAGATGATCACCGTAGACGATAGAGCTCCGAAATTATCCGCCTTTTGAGACATGGATTTACGAGCTTCATCCACATTCTCCACCATCTCCTCGGCATCTCTGTCCACAGCTGAATCAGAAGAGGATGAGAGCATAGATAAAAAAGATTTACGCTTCTGAATCCACAGACGTCGTAAAAGAGCAAGCTTAAGCGAGGACTCAACTTTTGAGTAGGAAATAAAACGGTTCGAAAAACGAAACTCAAAAGGCAGCGCACATAAGGCTCTTAGCATTCCAAAATCAGAAACCAGAGGAAAGCCGTCAATACTTATGACAGCAATATATCTATCCCCAAGCTTTGGACAGTTTCCCGGAATAAAATCATCAGAAGAAAGCATAAGATCCAAAAGCGCTGCTTTTTTAGGGCAGGAAAGTTCTGTCTTTGCTCCTTTTATACAGTTCAAAAGATAATTAACCGTCTCATGAGTGAGTTTACTCTTAGCTGCCAGAGTGGAACATAAATAAGAGTTCTCTAAGGACACAGCTTTCTCTTTAAGACCAAGCTCCTCTATCTCACAGAAGGAAGAGAAGCCGTCAATAAAGCTTTTAGACTCCTGATTAAAGGTCTTAACCGTATTTAAAAATCTCTGGGGCAAGTGACTGTCACCACGAAACACAGACTCAATGTCAGCTGTCTCAAGGTTGCAGCCAAGCTTAGTGAAACTCAGAAAAAACTCATTTGTATAGGTGGTATTTTTCTCAAAGAACTCTGCCCTTTTCTCATACAGGCGTTTGGCCTCAGTAGAGCCGTAAAATAATTCACCATTATTAGGTTTGGCTGAAGTATTCCTTGAACGAATCACATCACAGTTGAAGATGTAAGACTTATCAAGTCTGCGAATACTTCCCGTAATCATCGAATGCAGTTTATCAAGAGCTTCCTCCGATAAATATGATGTACATTCTGGAGTAATTCTATAGCACTTCATCAGAGCACCGTTTTTGAGAATCACCGTATTCTGCGGGCCCAAAATAGCGTAGTCCAGAAGATCAGTAAAACTGTAGTTTCTGGAAAATTTCTTATAGGGCAGAAATATTCCTAAACCAAGACAAATACAAAGCGCAATCAGGAGCGCACCTGACAGCATAAAAGACGAAACAAGAAGCATAATCAGCGGTTATATTTTGGATGATACTTTGAATACTCAGAAGCCTGAGCCTGATAAAAAGATCTATAGCGGATATTTCTCACATATACCTGTCTGAACAGAGGATCACTACGGGTCATATGCGCAATAACGGCCCAGCCTGCAAACATAATCAGAAGCGTCTCAATTGACCCCAAAAGTGAAATATTCAGAATAAAACCAAGCATACACAGCATCAGCCATAGCAGAAACAGAGTTCTCTCTGCACCAAAAAGCGTATGTGTTCTTAATAATGACGGATAAACCTGATGTTTTTTATTCATGAAAAGCTATAGGATCGACAAAACTCTACAAAACAGCATATACCGCAGTACTCTTACACAGCAGATAAAATGCCCCGCATAGAAAGCAAGCAGAACGCCAACCTGCTATATTTGGGACTTGCCTTCATGTATACGCATATATGAAACCAACTCTGTGCATAAAAGCCACGACAGAAAGATTACTTCACTCTTAATCAGGCCAGAGCCCTATCCTCATCTACAGGAGAACAGAAATTCAGAAACTTAAAATCTGAGCTGACATGCTTCAGGGAACATTGTCTTGAATAGTCGGAGAACACTCTGTTGACAATACGTTCTCCCCTGCCGGATTTAGCCAGGGTGGCACCATTGAAGACACTGGACATAAAACTGTTGGCTCCTACCAGAAGAGTCATCACGAACACCAGATAAACTAGAGTTTTCATAAAGCGGTTGATTTCCCCGCCTGTGAAGATCAGAGTAACACCACAGGAGATAATGCCGATAATGGAAACCGAAAAGGCTACCGGTCCAGTCAGTGATTTCTGAATAGTTTTAAGCCAGTCCTCATAGGGAAGAACTGCACTTGATGCTGTATCTGCCGCATAGGCGGAAGTAAAAACCGCACACAGGGAAACCAGAGCAACCAGGGTGATTAAAAATCTGTTCATTTCATACCTCAATAAAGGAGTCTTATCGTCAGAAGGAACGCTCAGATCCGGTTTAATATTTCTGTTTTTATGTAAAGGAATCTGAAAAAATCCATCAATTAAACCGTTTAGCAAAGGAATCAGAACGTTAAACGCACTAAATTCCAATTTCCTCGAGTACATAAGCGTTGTTCGAGTATCCTTTGACAAGCACTATGCTCTCTACATGACGATAAGGACGTTTTCCCAAAACAATGACCGCGTCTAAAGACAGAGCAATAAGCTCGTCTATCCCTTTTGCCGGAGCATAAGGATGTCTGGAGATTAAAAGCTTTAATCTGTCCAGACACTGAAGAGCTGAACCTGCATGGATAGATGCAACTCCCCCCTTATGTCCTGTTGAAAAGGCATCAATCATATCTAACGCTTCAATGGAGCGGATCTCGCCTACCACGATACGGTCAGGACTAAATCTTAAGGAGGCCCTGACCAGATCACTCATTGAAGTCTTTGTACAGGTAAAAAGATTTACACAGTTATCTGCACTTAATTTCAGTTCTGGAGTATCTTCAATACAAATAATGCGGCAGGCAGGATCAAGTTTTGTAATCCGATTCAGGATCGAGTTAATAAAACTGGTCTTGCCACAGCCCGTCTGACCACAGATCAGAAAATTCTTACGCTTCTCTATAAGAGAGTTTATTGCTCTGGCCTGACTATCCTTTATAAAGCCGCTTAAAAGCAGTTCATCAAAGGAAAGATTCAGGGCTTTGAGAACTCTCAGGGTGAAACTGGTTCCTCTTGATAAGGGCGGCATCAGTGCAGAAAATCTTGCACTAAAGCGTTCAAGCTCACACTCAAGCATTGGAGCTTCCTCATCAATTTCTCTGTCATTAAGCGAGGCTATAGTTCTGACTACAATTTCCGCACGGGCTTTTGTAAAGTTTTCATCCTGCACAATGGTGCCATCTGTATACTTCACAAAAAATCTTCCGTCTGGATTAAGCATCAGCTCCTCAACTAAACCAGAATCAAGAGCACTTACAACTCTGTCACCTAAACCTTCATATAAAGATCTGTATAGATTTTCTTTAATCCTTGTATGGTCTGTGTTCATTTTTACCTCGGGCAACATTATCATGCACAAAAAAATGGCCCTGCACGTAAGGGTGTCATTTTTTGTGAGAATTCCGAATTGTGCATTGAAATTAAAGGAAAAAGAAATTTTTCTAAGACGTGATCTGCTGTAAAAGTGAATATACAGAGGAGTTATGATTCTAAGTCTGTTCTAAGTAACCAAAAAATATGCAATTTTTCTCAGATTGCTTCTGACTAATAGAAAATGGCTTAATAGAAGTAGAGCCTAGGACTGCATGGTGTAAGCAACCGTTCACGTAATAATATTAATAGTAATAATTACTACTTTTGATAATTTTAGGCAAATTTTATTTTTGTTAACTATTTTTTGTAAAGATACTTTGTATAATATAGTATTATAAAATAAAATACAGTATTTTAGATTCTGTTAAATTTCAGTGCATTAGCGCACAAACATAGAATAGACTTATAAAAAAATGAAATAATCCTCCCAAACAACAAAAGTTTAAAAAATAAGATAAGGCAAATTTTGAAAACTGGACTATTCTTATAATGCGAGGTGGAAATATTTTGCTTTAGTTTTTTTGCATTATAAATTTATAAGTTTCCACAGCAGTCAAACAAACATAAGTAGCTACTGGAGGTCGATATGACTATAACCAACAGATTAATTGCTCCAGAACACATGCAATCTTCTGACTGGCATTTTAAGATTCCTAAGAAGAAAGTTCAGATTTCAGGATATGACGATGATCCATTTGCTGATGATCAGTTCTTTCCTGATGATAACACAGACGTTACCGAGGACTACAGCTTCGTATTTGCCTTCATTAGGAATCAGATCAGCTGGAGCGAGTTTAAAACCGAGTTTAACAAGCTGAATATGTCACAGAAGTTAAAGGTACCTTTTGTATACTGCGGTTCTATGATACAGGACTTCGGTTATATTATCAGAGAAGTATTCTCTATTACCGTACCTATTCTCCTGCTTGCATGTCTAGGCTACGTGGCATGGTCACTGATGTTACAGTATTTCTTCTAGTATCTTCCAAAGGAGGACTCTGAATGCACGGGAAAGAGCGAAAGTTCTTTCCCGTTTGCTTTTTTGAAATGAACCTTATCTGCAGGAAGTAATAACAGTCACTTCCTGGCAGATGATAATTGCAGGAGCAGATGTTGTATCAGATAAATAAGCCACATGGAACTGGGCATTACCAAAGATTGCCGAAAAGCCCCAGGCTTGGCCTTGGGGAGATGTCAATGACTTACAGGCTTACCGTCATCACCAATCTGCATGGATTTAGCAGTTCCAAGATTACTCTCTTCACTCTTTTCCTCGGTAGCCATGATAGGCTTGCCATCCTCACCGATTGAAGCAGCTCCGCCACCAGGTTCAAATGGCTTGATAGCAGGTTCTGCCTCTTTCTTCTCCGGCTCACTTACAGGATCAATAGTATCCTCAGCCACATCCGGTTCAGGCGTTAAGCCATCAGAACCTTTCTTTGGTTTGACGGAGTAATCCTTAGGCGCAAGTCCTTTTGGTTCTCTTGAGATATAATCTGGCAGCAAGGTAACCGGACCACGGTGATCTTTTGCCAGAGCACTTAGATTCTTACAGTCATCAAGGACAGTTTTGGAAATATCAAAAAAGCCTTCAAGCGGGATCTTATAGACTCGAGGTTCGGTAGTCTCTCCCTGCAGAACGGCAATCTTAAGACTTCCCCCCTCGGAGATCTGCAAAAACAGATCAGAGAGTTTCTTCTCCTGAGTGGCAGTTAAAGGAGCAAAAATGATTCTGGCAGGAGGAATAATCTCTCCTCGCAGGGAATACTCCTGACCACTGTCTACAATCACTCTGGCATAGACAAAGCCGCGCTCAAGATCACGTATGCCAATATCAAGAGTTGTCAGATCAAGTCCTAGTGCAGGAGTCTGACTCTGATACATACACCCTACTCTGAAGGAAAACTTTTTTGTTAAAGACTGGACAACATTAAGAACAGCCTGTCTATGACGGATGGTTCGGTCCATCTGCAGAATCTTGGCAGGAGAACCTTTGGTGAAGACAAAATCTGAATCGTCGTTAAGTCTCCAGATATATGAAGTTGACAGTTCCCATCCTGACTGCACCGCCGCGTACGAAGGTGTCATACACAGTGTGGGTATAAGCAGAAGACTTCTTAGAAACTTGGTGCTGAACTTCATAATAATGTAAAACCTTATGCTGCAGGTGAAGAATTAAGCAGTTTATTATCGTGTAATCAGTAATTTCAGAGCTAAATAGAGATAACTGTTTTAGCACTGATATTTTTATTATAGATGATTGATAATATTTTTTTACAAAAATTGCTGATATAACAATGAGAAAAAAGAGAGCTGTGTTTTATTACGTATAAATATACCTGGCAGTTTAATCATCTTCATCCTTTGACTTTACAAACTCTTCTACAAGGTAAAGTGGAATATTAACAAACCATCCCTGGTCAATATATCCATTCATGGAGAAACGCCAGCCCTGCATTTCCTCATTCGCATCGACTACCGTTTTAAGACTTTTTGATCTGACATTATCTCCTGCTTTAACTTCAATTGGATACACCTTGTCCTTCTGAATTACAAAATCTAGCTCTAAAGTGGAATTATCCTTTGAGTAATAATAAGGATGTTCTTTATTACTTATAAGCTGCTGAGCTACAAACTGTTCAGTGAAAGCTCCTTTGTATTCGGAGAATATATTATTATCTATAAGAATATTTTTAGCCTTAACTTCAGAAAGTGCTCCAAGCAAACCTAAATCTGACAGGAAAAGTTTAAATACACCAAAATCCTCATAAAAATTCAACGGCATTGATAACGACTTTACTCTTTCAACTTTATAGATAAGCCCTGCATCATTAAGCCACTGAATAGCATCTTCAAATTCTTTGGCTCTTCCACCTTTCTTTAACATGCTGTAAACAAACTTCTTATTTTCCTTAGCAAGCTGAGATTGCGAGCAATACCCCCTCGGATGAAAACGTGTTTTTTTCACCTGCATCAGTTATAATTAAGGTAAGAAATAACAGAGGAATGAGCATGAGTAAAAGTGTTGACGAGCTTGTGGAAGAATTTCTTCAACAGCATGATCTAAGCAAAAATACACCTGAGATAGCAGAGGAGTTTTTCAGAAAAATAACCGATCCTAAAATTGTTAAACAGAATGTTCAAGCAGCAATTGAAAAAGATTGGAGTTTGGGAATTCCTGTGATGCAAATGGATTCAAAGGGGATCTATGAGCTCAAACCAGATGGAAGGAAGATTTATACAGAACCTTGCCCGAAGGACAGATTTTTAATCAAATAGAGAATATGCAACATTTATTCTGCTCAGTTTAATTACTCTCTGAAAAAATCTTTTTAATAAAATCAACATGTAGTTTTTTCTTTGTGAAAAACTGTCTTTCTTCTGCAGACTTAAAAAAAATCATTTCAGGACTGTTTTCATTGTCATAAACATAGATTGTATCAGTTCTTTTTATCAATTCAGGTAATATGAGAAGAGATCTATTGTATCTTCTTAGGATATCTGCATCTGCAACGTTATGTCCTCCTTTTATAACTCTTTGGTGAACTCTCTTGATATTCATTAGAGGAGAACCAACTGTTACGTATAGTAAATCAATTCTATATCCTTGCTCTTTTGCTTTATCAGCCAAATCGATGATACTTCTTGAAGATGCAGTTGTTTCTACTGCAAAACTAGTTTTTTCTCTTATCATTTTTTTTCTAAGAGTTAGTGCAGTTTTAGCCGCCTTAAGATTCGCTATATTCTGTTCGGTTACAGATAACTGGTTAATAGAGTTGAATCCCATTTCCTTTACTATGTTGTAAGTAATCACATCTGGATTAACAAGAGGAAGATTCCTATATTCTGGAACGGTATTTTTAAAATTCTCGTAAATAGTAGACTTTCCTGAACCATTTGATCCTGCAACAATTAAAAGAACAATTTGAGAATTATTTACCATGTTCTGAGACCTTAACTTCTTATGAACTTTTAAATAATTATATCTTATGCGAGCAAGAAAACCCACGTTTAACCATGAGGAGATCCCATAAAAAGTTAAGCGAAAAACTGAGAATTTAATGACGTTAATTAAACCACTATAGCATGGCTAGTTCTTCTACGCATTTTTTTTGGAGTTGAATTTATTTTTCTCTATTGTCTAGATAGCTTTGCAGATAATCTGGTTTTCAATACTCCTTTTATATGATTCTACTAATCTTTCAACAGTGCATCCGTATTCGAAAGACTCATCAAGTCGAACTTCATAGCAAAGAGTACCGATTAGCCTGTATTTGCAGTTTTTTCTATCTGAATCTGGCTCAATTTCCAGCGCAAGCTTCAATACATGACCTGTATCAAGCTCTATTCCATAATCCTGTCTTACAAAGCCTGGATTAGTTGGAGTATGTCCGCTTACAGAGAAAACTTTCTGACCGTTAAATATACGAGGCTCATATAGATACCTTTCTTTATTTTCTCTAGGTCTCCACCAGAGGAAGGTATCGTCAAAGTTTTCTACATCAAACGGATCTTCGAAGAACTTAACCTCTTCGTGAAGCGGTATACCTGAGTGGGTAAAAAGAATATTTCCGCATAGATAATGTGACTGACAGCGTCTGATGTAGTCATCATAGTTTTTTGGAAATCTGATTTTATTCCTGTTCTCGATATAATCAGCACCTTCGGTAATGGCTTTGTCAAAGGAATCAAGAGTCTTTGCTCCTCCGTTTACGGTATGCCACAACGGTGCATAGTTTTTGAAATAAACCGTCTCCGGATACAGCTCTTCTAAGGACATGAATTCATGATTTCCAAGAATACACAGTGCATCAAGTTCCAAAAGTTTTTTTACAACACCGTAGCTGTCAGGGCCACGATCTATAGCATCACCAAGAAATACCACTTTCGATTGTCCGTCATAATGCTTAAGCAGTCGTGACATAGCCTGACTGCAGCCATGCAGATCAGTCATGACAAACAACTTTTCTGTAGGACTGAATCCTTTAACCTCATAATAAGGTGTAACAAATGTTTCTTTATCCATTGTTGTCATTTATGCACGATCCTATGTTGAAGAAATGTATATTCTGAAAGTTCTAATGCGCTCTTTTACTCCTGACGAGAGCTGCCATCAGTAAAACTTTTCACAAACTCAATTACTGTCTTAAGCTCGTAATGCAGCTTCTTTTCATCAAGGCATACGCCTTTCTCTCTGTCATACATATGATTCAGATCCACTCCAAGAAAGATTAGGCCTTCAAAAAGATGCTCGTATCTCTTTAGTATCGGAGGAATCTTCTTCTCCCAGGTGATTTCAACTTCCTCTGGAAGTTCTCCGCTGTTCTCAATAGCAAGATCAACAGCTGTACTGTATTCATTACCAAAAGCTACATATCCGATGTAATAGTCAACAGATCTGTTGGTAAGTCTGGCGGAAAAACATCTGAAACCGTCCATTGAGAACTCTTTGAACTCAGAAATGTCCTTTGCGAAACCGCCAAGTTTGCTGAAGTCTCCGTTGATTTGAAGTTCTTCCATAGTTATTCTCCGTTTATGTATTCTAAATACCGCATAATCTGACTGCCCCAGCCAGCCAATCCAGACTAATCAGCAAATAAATTTTTCTAATGATTTAAATCTGGAACGAACATGTGTTAGTGGGCATGTCATACAGTTTAAGGGCTGCTTTTATGTTTCTATTGTAGCGATTAGAACTCTCTGAAATCGTGAGAATGTAAATAATGTTTTTTGAGAGAAAAATGAATTTATTACGTTGACCAAACGATACGAACATTGGTCACTTTTTAATTAAACTCAGGAGAAAATGCCTTTTACAGGATCTATATAGAACAAAAGACCTTGCACCGCTCCACAATTAAACTGTTCTTTAGAGCATTATTCGTCAATATAAGCATAAAAACATCAACTTTCTTTATATGTTTCTATATAATTTGTAATGAATATGTTTAAGGAATATGAATGAAAAAGAAAAATATCATAGTAGGAATGTGTACATTATCTGAAATCAGAGAAAGTAACGCCATTTACGTCGATAAAACCAGATTTATTGACTACCTTGAGAATAGAGCCGGTACAAAGGTTCCCGTTTTCCTGCGTCCTAGACGTTTTGGAAAAAGCCTTACCGCAAGTATGCTCCACAGTTACTATGATATTTCCGAAAAAGATCAGTTTGAAAAGAATTTCAAAGACACATGGATTTATGATCACAGAACACCACTTGCTAGTTCCTACTACGTTTTGCATTTCGATTTTTCCTATGTCTTATCTGATGCTTCACAGTTAAATGACAGTTTTATAAATGCGGTTATAAACGGTATATCCTTCTTTAGTGACAAATATCCTGAGTATGGACTTACTGCAGAAGAACTTGAGCCATCACTATACAAGAATGCAACTGATGTAATGTCTAGATTTCTGAGAAATTTCTCTAGAAATGCTAAAGCTGGAGAATATCTCTATGTCATCATTGATGAGTATGACCATTTTGCCAATGAAATACTGACAAAAGACAAGGAATCCTTTAAAGATATAACTTCAACTGCAGAAGGTCATGAAGGTTTAATTAAACAGTTTTATGCTCTGCTCAAATCCAATTATCGTGGCAATCGTAATGGAGGTATTGACAGATTCTTTATTACTGGCGTGTCATCTGTTTCTTTAGATTCTGTAACATCAGGTTTTAATATTGCAACCAATATCAGTTCAAAGCCAGACTTCCAGGAAATGATTGGTTTTACACATGATGAACTGTCAGCAATAATTGATGAAACTGTAGATTTATCACTGCTTTCAGGCGTTACAAAAGAGCAGATTCTTAATTTAATGGAAGAGAACTTTGACGGTTTTTCCTTTTCTGAAGATGCCAATGAACAGATATTTAATTCTAATCTCTGTCTTGCATATCTTGATGCTCTTATTTCAAGAAAAAGAATTCCTGATCCAAATGAAATTTCTCTAAATGATGATGCCGGCAAATTAAGAGGAATGCTGAGTCTCTGCGAGGATGATGTTAGGGAAGAAATAGTCAAAGCAATGTTTAATAAAGAGCCAATTGTCACAAAACTCCCTGACAAGATGAATCTGAACAGTACAGATTATTTTGATAAAGCGCAGATGATATCTCTGCTTTATCATTTAGGCTATTTGACAATCGATACTGAAGCTACCAGAGAGGAAGGCATTTCAAGCTTTGTCATTCCAAATAAAATCTATGAAAAACTTTTTTTAGATTACTGTCGTCAGGCTATTGGCTATCAAGCAGATAGTAACAAAGATTTAGCCGCTATGTATGAGGAAACTGCAGATATAACTCCTCTCTTAGAGACTATAACAGAGCATATAGAGAACAAGCTTAATCCTCAGTCTCTTGGAAAATTCTCTGAGATGGCGCTGCAGCTTATTTGTGACAGTATCATTAATAACAGTAGAAAGAGACAGCTTACCTCCTATACAGAGTTTTACACTGGTAAAGGCTTTGCTGATGTACTAGTAAAGAATATCTATCCTAACGGACACTATTTCCTTCTCGAACTTAAATATCTACATAAAAAGGATGACAGCAAATCTGCAGTAGAAGGAAAATTTGCAGAAGCTAGAGAGGAAATTGAAAAATACCGTGAGGGTACGGTTCTCAAAGAGAAGGTTGGGAATCGTCCGCTTGACAGCTATGCCATCGTTTTTGTTGGCTCAGAGTGCAGATTATGTAAGAAAATTAACTAACAAATATAGAGCTTTTAACCAATGTTACCAACGGTTAATGCAGAAAAAAGCTTCTTATGAAAAAGGTAAGTCCGGATGATAGAGAGACAAAACTGAGAGTTCTCAAAGATAGCATAGGTGTTGATTTCATAGTCAGATTCTTTGCTCTATTCAACTATAAAATAGAGGATTTCTACAATGATGTCGGATACAGACGTCAGAACCTATCCGGATTCATGCCCAAGATCTTAGTAACTAATTGATTATTAATCATAAAAAATATGAAGTTTGATTTGCTTCAAATTCTTATTTTGTTTTGTAGTCAAATTCACTAATTTCTGCATGGTTTTCCATATCTTTTTACAGGTATGGAGTTCTTTAAAAGTCTGTTTTTGTACTATTTTTGAGACACGGTTTTGAGACGCCAGGATCAAAACAAAAAGAGCTTCTCTGTTAATATTTAAATTGCAAAAAAAAACAACAACAGGAGAAGCTCATGTCTGAATTATATAACGCTAATTTTTTTAACTCTACTCTTAACAAACCGATGTCAGTTAAAAAAATCGAAAGCGTGATCTCCATTAAAGAGATTATTGCGCTTGCCAGACATTGCGGTGTTATTGAACGTTCTCGAATCTTTGATATTGTAGCTTTCGTTTGTGCTCTTGTTGATTTTAACGATCGTGGAATGCTATCTTCAGCCAAATACACTATTAACAACTTCAGACTGAATTATTACAGTAAATATGCCAAGGAGCATATTTCTGACAAAGCCTTTCATAATCAGCTTAGGAAGCCAGAGATTGTTGAATTTTTGGAAAAGTTAATCCTCAGAATTTACTCTTACATTGGAAATGACAATCCTTGTTCTGAACATCTTGAGCTGGTAAAAATCCTCTCTTCTGTTGGTATAACTGATGTTGTTCCGGTTGACGGCAGCGGGTTCTTTGTAAGATTATCCTGCAGAAAAAACTTCAACTGTAAGACTGCAGGTAGAAAAAGCACTCAGAGAGGAGTTCAGAAGGAAAACGCTGGTATCAAAGTACATATGGCATTCTCTAATGTAAACGGAACCATATCCCATCTTTCCATAACCGAAGGTACCGGCTCAGAACGTGAACAGGTAAGAGCTGACGAGTATGGAGAGGGAATGCTGAACATCAAAGACAGAGGCTATATTGATTACAACGGTGAGCCCCTTTATGCAGACAGAAGTCAGTTCCACCTAACTCGCTATCGCACCAATGTTCAGGGAACCGTGATAATGGCTGTTGATGGGGAAACAGGAGAAAGCCTTGATGAACTCATAGGAAAGGCTCCATCCTGTGAAATCCCAGACAACATCAAATCAGAGTACATAGACATGCTGGTTAAACGTATCAGTGACAGTGGTAACGAGGTTATTGCAAGAGTGGTTAGAGTTAGAAATCCTGATGGGGAATTCTCCTACTACGGAACCAATCTGCCAATGGATAAAATTCCAGCAAAGGCTGTCTACCTGCTTTACAGATGTAGATGGGAAGGCTCTGAGCTTACTTTTAAGGCACTGCAGTCAGGAGACGGCATGAGAACAATAAACTCCAGCCTTCTGGATGTGATTATTACCTTTATGCTAGGAAATATACTGACGTACAGTTTTAAACAGCTAGTTGCTACTGTTGCAAAGAGGATTGCTAAATCAGAGGTCTCCTTCAGTATTCTAAGAATACACACTGTGCTTGAAGCTACAGATGCACTCATTAAATCTTTTACCAATGGAGTACGAAGTTCTATATATAGAGCAATCCACAAGCAACTAGACAGGATATTGGAATCGTGTACTAGAAAAGAAGCTAGCTTACGTGACAAACAGACTTTTAAAGATCTCCCTACAGTTGTGAAAACTAT